>NZ_JAUBOZ010000150.1:0-13460 GCF_036700475.1 Microcoleus sp. T2B6
ACCACAGCGCCTACTGCCAGTTTCAGCCCCGCAGATAACGCCACCAGTGTTGCAGTTGCTGCTGATTTAGTTGTCACCTTGAATGAAGCGGTGCAAAAAGGCACTGGCAATATTGTTATCAAGAAAGTCTCCGACAACTCAGTTGTGGAAACTATAAATGTTACAGCGCCAAATGTCACTGTTACTGGTAGTACCGTCACCATTAATCCACCAGCAGATTTAGCGCCCGGTATTGATTACTACGTTGAAATTGCTGCTGGTGCAATTAAAGACTTAGCTGGTAATAATTATGCCGGCACTATAGGTGCAACTGCTTGGAATTTCACCACTGCTGCTGCCGCTGATACTTCAGCGCCCACCGTCACCCTAGCTTCAACCGCTGCGGCAACAGTCAGCAATCCTTTCAATGTCACCGCTACTTTCAACGAAAGTGTCACTGGGTTTATCGCCACGGATATCAGTGCCACCAACGGTACTGTTAGTGGCTTTAGTGGGACTGGTAGTAACTACAACTTCACTGTCACCCCAACGGGTAGCGGCATCGTAACCGTCAACGTTCCCGCCAGCAGCGCCACTGATGCAGCGGGTAACAACAATATTGCTGCTACACCTTTAACGCGCACTTTCGATTCTCGGATTGAAAACTGGAGCCAGCTAGACGCTTACCTTAACAATAACAAAATTTTTGTACCTATTGTAGAAAAAAAAGTCCTCGAAGCGCTTGTACCGATTGTCCAGCCATTAACGGCTGAATTTAAAAACAACGAACTGAAACTCACCCAGGACGTGAGCGTGAACGTACCCGTACCTTTCGCTAAGTTCGTAGCTCTTCATCCTCTTTTCGCTCAGGTTGCAACCGGTCTCACTATACCCATAAGTAAACCCAGCCTCACCTTATCCAACCTAAACACCTCCTCTCCAACCTACGGACTCAGTACAACAGTAAACTTTGCAGACGCTAAGAATGATGGTCAAACAAATTTTTTAGACTTCATTAATGAGCAGCTAAAAATTAAGGAGGTAGAGCTAAAAGCAGAAGTGAGAACAGGTGTTGTACCAAAAGTGACCCTCAGTGCTGAGTTAAGCACTGAAAACCTAACACTTTTGAAAGTTGACCCATTCTCGATTGAGATTGCTGGTGCTAAATTAAGCGTCTCAGCAGATACAACTTCTCCCCCGAATTTCGGTATAGTAGGCAGTTTTTTAATTAAAGATTATGATCCCTTCCAAACAACGGAACCTGACTTAACGTTTTCGGGAGGCTTAACTTTCGACCCCAAATCAATTACGGGTGCGCTTCAACTCACTGCCAAAACTCCCTGGAAAAATCCCTTTGGCTTACCGGATTCAGAAATTGGGAAGTTAGCCTTACAAGTTGGCGGAACCTACGCACCACCTTGGGTTGATAATGTTGGATTTGTGGGAGATTTAAAGTTTGGCAACTTCGATCTCAAGTCGGCTTTCTTTGTCACTTCTAACGATCCCAAGAAATTTGCAGTGGAATTAACGGCAAATGCTCCTGTCAACCTTGTTGATCTGTTGGCTGGTCCCGTTTACTCTTATGTCATCAAACAAGTGGGGAAGGAAGTCGATTTTGTTAAGAAGGCAGAATCGTTTTTGAGGCAAACCTTGAATGTCAATATTGTCTCTGTTGATGGGCCTGATGCAGATACAAAGTTGGATCCCCTACTCAAGTTAGTGCCGTTAGAGACAGAAATTGCTGAAACAAAATTAACCCAAGGTCTTGGTATTAATGGGAAGTTAACTGCTTGGGGAAAAGAAGCCACGCTCAGTCTCAATGCCAATCCCTACGCTCAAAGCAATCCAAGTTTAGAAGGATTTTTACAGATTCCTGAAATTGACTTTGGATTTTTGAAACTCACAGGAGCAGATGGTCCCAACGATAAGACTGTCGATTTAGCACTCAAAGTCAGTCCCACTGAGCAATATCTAAAAGGGGACGCTAAGCTTGTGCTTTTTGGGGCTGAAGTTGCTAAAGCAAACGTGGAATTTACAACCACGAGTGCCAAAATCAAAGATTTTGATTTGAATTTAGGAGCCGTAGCACTAGACATTAACGATTTTTCAGTTGATGTCAACAACAAAACTGCGAGTGGATCGGGTTCGGTGAAGATTTTTGGGCGAGAGATTGCCGGAGCCAAAATTAATGCGGATAGAAATGGGCTAAAAGTTCAAGGAAATCTTGACTTATTCGGAGTCTTATCAATCGAGAACGCATTAATTGATATTAAAAGTCCCACCGATATCAAAATCGGAGGGACAGCTAAAATTTTCGGTGAAAATCTAGGCAGTGCGAACATCAGCCTACAGAATGGCAAGCTAACAGTTAAAGGTCAAATAGGCTACAATCTCAAGCTCGTTGGCAATGTTAAGGCAGACCTTGAGATTACCTCAGATGGTACACCTGGTGGTTCCAAGGTAAAGGTAGGTTATGAGGCTGGGCCGCTCAAAGGTGACTTTACCGTGTCACTAGCTCCGCTCACAAGTATCGGAAATTTGTTGGATCAGGTGACGGGCGGTGCCCTGGGTGCAGTCACTGAGGCTGTAAATAAAGCCATTGATGGGGTTGTTCAGGGATTTAATAGTGTTACATCAGGTGTACTCGATACCTTCATTCACATAGGTGACTTTTTTGAAGGTGCGTTTAACGATTTTCTTGGCTTGATCGGTGGCTCGGATGGTCGTGATGACAGATATTTGGGGAATGGAAACAACAAATATGAGGCAAGGGGAGGTAATGACTTAATTCGAGGTGAGGGTGGAGATGACCATCTCATCTTGGGGTCGGGAGATGATGTAGGAGAAGGTTGGTCTGGCAATGACCGAATCGAAGGTCAGGATGGCAATGATAGGTTGAATGGCGACGAAGGAAATGACCTGTTAGCAGGTGGTAGGGGCAACGACACTCTCAAAGGCGCGGATGGTGACGATCTCCTCCAGGGTCAACAAGATGACGATTTGCTGGAGGGCCATAATGGCAACGACAAACTCGAAGGCAATGAAGGCAGAGACACACTTGTTGGGGGTTGGGGTTCTGACTTCCTTTATGGTAATGCTGACGATGATCTCCTGTACGGTTATGAGGGTGCGGACTTGCTTGATGGTGGCGATGGTAATGACACCCTAAATGCTGACCATGATGATGACCGTGTTTTTGGTCAGAATGGCAATGATTTGATGAAAGGTCAGGATGGCAATGACGAACTGCACGGCTATAAGGGTAATGACACCATTGAGGGCGGAAATGGCAACGACCTTCTCTTTGGTCAGGGAGATAACGACTTCCTCCAAGGTGGAGATGGGGATGATGTTCTCTATGGCGAAGACAACGGAAAAACGGGAGGATACTACGACGGTAGCAACGACAAAGACACACTCGAAGGTGGAAATGGTAAGGATACTCTCTTCGGCGGTTTGAGTGACGATTGGCTCCTTGGTGAGAATGATGATGACATTCTTAGCGGTGAAGCTGGCAATGATATGCTCCGAGGAGAAGCAGGAAACGATTTCCTCGACGGTGGTGATGGCAACGACACTCTAAACGGCGGGATCGATAATGATACGCTCTTTGGTCGAGGGGGCAAAGACTTCCTTGAGGGCAATGGTGGCAAGGACTACCTTTATGGGGGTCAGGGCGACGATAAGCTCTATAGTCATGAGGGCGATGACATCCTCGAAGGACAGGCAGGAAACGACCATCTTGCCAGTTGGACTGATAACGATATCCTCAATGGTGGAGAGGGTAACGACTCTCTCTATGGCGAGGGAGATAACGATACGCTCTCTGGTGGAAATGGCAGCAACGTCCTTGATGGAGGTGACGGAACTGATACTGCCGACTACAGATTTTCTACTGGTGCTGTTGATGTCAATTTAAACAATGGCAAAGCCCAATTTTCTGGCAATACAGATCTGTTAACCTCGATTGAAAATGTCATTGGCTCAGCTAATAACGACTTAGTGATTGGGAATGCTGGAAATAATACCCTCTCTGGCCAAGCCGGTAACGATATCCTCCTGGGTGAGAGTGGCAACGATCTTCTCAGGGGTGATGAAGGTAATGACGAACTTCACGGATGGGAGGGCAATGACACCCTGGAAGGCGGAACTGGCAACGATACTCTCTACGGTCAACAGGGCGATGACTCTATCCAAGGTGGAGATGGCAATGACGCTCTTTATGGCGAAGGTAACGGATCGTCCTCTGGTACAAGTAGCAAAGATACCCTAAGCGGTGGTGCTGGGGATGACTCTCTCTTCGGTGGCGTTGGCGATGATTACCTAGATTCTGGGGAGGGCAGCGATACTATTGACGGAGGAGATGGCAACGATATCTTGCTCTTGACCGGTAAGAAAGAAGACTATAAGTTTACCGAGACAGCTACAGCAGTATGGCGAATTGTTGCTCCGAATGGCGATGTGAAAATCGTGACGGGGGTTGAGAATTTCGAGTTTAAGCCCGATCCTAAAGTTATAAATTCCGACTTTAGTTCAGTCTTCGATCGCGATGTGATTGTCAACGACAAGGGAGGAGCCACAGATCCTACACAAGACGGATTAAGTAGCGGGAATGAAACCTTCGTCACACAGTCGTTTGCCAGTTTGAAAAATAATGCGAATGGCAATGGATTACCCAACGACGGTTTTTTCCGAGCGAATGCCTTCAGTCCTAATGTTCAACTTGGCTACAACAATACTAATGACGGCAACAACGCCAAAGTCCTCACAGCTAACAACACATCCTTTACCTTTAAAGTCACGCCCGACAAATATTCAGAAATCCACCTGTTCGCTACCAGTACCAATGGCGCAGCAGGGATGAACGTGACATTTAACTATAGTGATAACACCAAGGTGGTAAGCACAGCCAATGTTCCCGACTGGTTTGACGAAATTCCCACTCCATCATTTGAGCGTTATTATCTGATTGACGGAATGGATCGCAGCCTTGATAAAACTGGATCAAAATTTGATGATGCTAACGATCCTGCCATATTCGGGTTTGGGTTGAGACCCAACTCAGCCAGAACGCTGGAAAGCATTACCGTCACTAAAGTTACTGGTTCCAACAATAATTGGCTGGGAGTGTTCGGAGCTACAGGTGTTTTAGTTCCCCCTAACACCACAACGCTTAACACAGACACAGTAAGGACATACTACAAGAGTCGTGTCATAGACGGTTACATTGGTAGCGGTAAGGTGTTCTTCGATGCCAACTTAAACGGGGTTTTGGATGAGGGTGAACCCTTTACGATTACCAGGGCAGATGGCAGTATCGATCTGAATGTGGAAGTCGAAAAGTTTGATACCAACCAAAATGGTGAACTTGACTACACCGAAGGCCAGTTTGTCCTGATGGGCGGTATGGACATCCTTGGCGGTGTGGATGCTGCAACGGGTTTACCGATGGCTACGCCACTGACTTCTATCCTAGAGTCAACGGTTGTGACACCTTTAACGACGGCGATCGCCTCTATGGTGCAGCAAGGCCTTGACCCAGCAACAGCGGAAACTCAGGTGAAAGCAGCGTTAGGACTGCCCGCAGGAGTTGATTTAGGTAGCTACGACCCCTTAGAGGCGATCGCCAAAGGGGACGCGAATGGTGTATCGGTATTCGGCTCGATGATTCTGGTGCAAAACACGATCGTCCAGATAGCGAAATTCATCAAGGGGGTTTCGGAAACAGAAGTTGCTCAACTCGCATTTAGTGGTATCGGGGCGATCGCAAATCAACTCAAGGGTGGCGCTGCTGTTGATTTGGGTAAAACAGAAACAATCTTGGGTATTCTCCAAGCAGCCATTACCAAAGCAGCAGAGTCTGACCCCAAAATCAACCCGACACAACTGGCTGCGAGTGCGGCTGCTGCGGCTCAAATCATGGCTCTGGGCAATCAAATGGTCAAGGATCTCGTCGCTAGCGGTCGCCCCATCAAAGATATCGCTCTTGACATCACCAAATTGCAGGCGGTGTCTGTAGGTCAAATTGCTGTCGGTTTATCCGATTTGGCGGCGGGAACTGTGACTGTTGAAGAGTTCCTTGCTAACAACACCAAAGAGGCGATTCTGGCTCGGATCGAGAAGGTGAAGGTTAATGACCCTACTGTTCGCCCCGTTGTCGAGACTATTGATGCCACAGAGGCGATCGATCCCGAGGAACCTACATCTGAGGATACCGGCAGCGCCCCTGGCACCGAAACAGGCACTGACACACCAACATCGATCGCTCCGACCCGACCGATCGCTCCGACCCCATCAGTAACAGCCTCCGAAACACCGACAACATCGGAAACAGCCTCAGAAACACCAACACCATCGGAAACAGCAACTCCCACGCCAACAACTAATAACCTCTCAGACGATGAGTGCATCTGCGACACAATTACCTATCCCAACTTAAACCGACCCAACTCAGTTGAAAACACCATACTCGGCGCATCCGGCCTTCAGATAGGCACTGCCCAAAACGATGAATTACTAGGTAGCGATGCTGCCAACATATTCGAGGGCAAATCCGGGGATGACAACCTATACGGTGGTGCCGATAATGACATTATTAATGGCAACCAAGGCAATGACTTCATCGCCGGAGGCAAAGATGAAGATACTCTCTACGGAGATGAAGGAAGCGACATCATCCTTGGCGAGTCTGGCAACGATTTAATCTTCGGAGGCAAAGGCAATGACTTCTTACATGGCCGCGAAGGTACTGACATCATTTATGGCAACAAAGATGATGACTTCATCGATGGTGGTAAGGATAATGACACCTTATATGGAGGCAAAGGTAACGACATCCTGCTTGGTAGTCAAGGTGATGACAATCTGTTTGGACAACAGGGAAATGATACAATCTGCGGCGGTGAAGGTAATGACTTAATCAACGGTGATGAAGGAGCAGATATCCTGGGAGGGTGTGCCGGAAATGATACCATGCACGGAGGCGCAGACAACGATACTCTCACAGGTGGCAAAGGCAACGATCTCCTTGACGGAGGCATGGGAAATGATAGTTTGATTGGCGGTAGCGGCAACGATATCTTTGCCTTAAAAGCAGGTCAAGGATTTGATATTATCGCTGATTTTACCCTGGGTCAAGATTTGATTGGATTAAGCGGTGGCTTGAGTTTTGGTCAGTTGGAAATAACTCAAAATACTCAGGGAACTCTCATCAAAAACCTCTTGACAGGGGAGCAGTTAGGTGTGATGGTTGGAGTGAGTGCCAATGCCATAACATCTGCTAATTTCATGCTGGTTTAGGAAACAAAGGAAAAGTGCGATCGGTAAAATAAGGGCGATCGCACTTAACCCAAATCAACATTTATCTGGGTTCATCGGCGTCAATCCGCCGCCATCTGCGGTTAAAATTTCATACCTACTATTACGGCAATTTCACTTCAGTCTCCTGACTGATAACTACTGGCGGCGACAGAGTAGGCTCAGGTTCTGCCACATTTAACTGACCGCCACAACAACGCAACTCGTAAAGTTTTGCATTAATTTGATACTCATATTGACTCAATAGCCTTGCATAAATATAGCCAGCTTTTCCATCCAAAAAGCCGAGCTGAATAAAATAAAATAAAATAAATCTGAGCATTGGTTTAAAAGGCAGCCACACCCAAACTTTTTTGAGAAAGCGTTTCCGCTGCACTGCATCTCCAAATAAGTGAGCACCAATAGTGCCGCTGTCGTCGCGCCCTTCAATAATATTGTAATAAACGCGAGCTTCCCAATTGGAATAGCGGTTGTGCCGTTCTATCCAGTGAAATAAATCGCGGTAATCCTCGTGGATCATGTCATTTTTTAAGTAGCCGACTTGACCGGCTAAAATGACGTGTTCGTGAACTTCGTTGTCGCCAGTATTGGGGACGGATTCAGTGCCGAGGTTTTCGTAACGGCCTTTTTGATGCTTGAACAAACGCAAATTCCAGTCGGGATATCGGCCGCCGTAACGCAGCCACTGGCCTAAAAAGAAGACTTTGCGGTTGAGGTAGTAGCCGTCAAAATTCGGGTCTTCGATCGCCTGCGCGATTTCGTCCCAAAGTTCCGGCGGAATGCGCTCGTCGCAATCGACAATTAATACCCATTCGTTGCGAAAGGGCAGATTGTCCAATGACCAATTTTTCTTTTTCGGCCAGCGGTTGTCGAAGTAGAATTGCACTACTTTTGCGCCCGTGCTGATGGCAATTTCTACCGTGCGATCGCTGCTTTGGGAATCAACCATGAAAACTTCATCCGCCCTGGCAATGCTGGCCAGACACGCAGGTAGATTAAGTTCTTCGTCTTTTGCCGGAATGAGAACTGAAACCGGAATCTTGGATGAACTAGATGTCATAATCGAGTGCTTGAACCTAAATGCGGTCGAGTTTTGGTGGATGAAATGCGATCGGCACAGCAGGGCCGACGACTTGAGCAGCGAGGGATATTGCCTATAGCCTAATGCCTGCTGGTCGATTTCGGTGCAAAAATCAGGCCGCGGATGGCTGCGCTCAAATAACCGATTTGACCCCAGGCAAAAACGAAATTTTCAAAGCGCAGCCCTGGATCTCTAATATATTTAAAAGACTTCCAGACACCCCTCAAGATTCTTTCACCCCCCCGCCCAAGCTGAGCAATACCGGCTCGATCGGACAATTGTTCGCGATAACACTCGCTGATGCCTTGCCACCACCCGCGCTCTAGAAACCAAGCTTTGTTGAGCCTTTCTGTCGCGACATGGTGAAGCACCAGGGCCTCCGGTAGATAAACTACTTGCCAGCCTAACTCTAAAGCTAATTCTGTGGCTCGCAACTCTTCATTTGACAGCAACTTTTTGCCGACTCTACCGAGTTTGACATCGAAGCCGCCAATTTGTTCGAGAAAAGCGCGCCGGATTGAGTAGTTTACTCCCCTGGGAGTCAAACCGGCAGCAGTCACGTACAGGCAAGTATCGCCTAAATCGTATGATCCCAAGTTCTGGGCTAATCCCGGTGACAGCCATTCGGGCGGGCTGACTCCAGAAGGCCAGAGCAAATTTACTTTGCCACCAGCTACGGCGAGTTGTTGATTGCTTTGATAAGCCGCGTGCAGCACCCTAAGCCAATTCGGCTCAGCAATAGCGTCGTCGTCGAGATAAGCTAATATTTCACTGCGAGCTTGCTTAGCGCCTGTGTTCCGGGCTACTGACAGACCGATTTCGGGTTCCCAGACGTACTTGAGGCGCCGATCGCCCTGTCTTGCTTCTACCACCTCGCGGGTGCGCGAAGTCGAACTTTCGGGGCTTGCATAATCGCTAGAAGCGTTATCCACTACTACTACTTCAAAGTTGTCGGGAAAATCCTGTACCAGCAAGCTGTCGATCGCCCCACCTAAATAGGCGGCGCGATTGTGGGTGCAAATAATCGCTGATATCTGAGGACGATCTGGCATAAATAACAGCTTGGGAAATACGGGGGTTCTCGATCGACTTACTCTGATATTGTCTCATCAATGCTATTATCGCTTAAAAAGCATTTGGTAGTTGGCCGTTTAAATCATAATTGGTAATTGCTAATTGGGAATTGGCAATTGGGAATTATGTTTAATCCTTTGTATGTGACCCCGCCCAAAGAAGGGAGACAAGCCCGCGACATTAGTCGCGAGCAGCCCCAAAATTTTAACCAAACTTCAATCTCCCAAAATCATTTGTTGTGGAGTAAATCTAAAATCTAAAATCTAAAATCTAAAATCGACTGACTAATGAGTAACTCAGAACCCACCACATCGAGACAATTAATCTTAGTAACTGGGCCGGCCCGAAGCGGCAAAAGTGAATGGGCCGAAACTCTGGCGGCGGGTTCTGGGAAACAAGTAATCTATGTGGCTACTGGTCAGGTTGATGAAGCAGATTTGGAGTGGGTTCGTCGCCTCGATCGGCACCGAAATCGCCGTCCAGTTGATTGGGCAACTCTAGAAGTGCCGATCGAATTATCGGCCGTTTTGCGGGCCAGCAAGCCCTCAGATTGCTTGTTGATTGATTCCCTGGGAACTTGGACGGCAAATCTTTTGGAACAAGAAGCTGCTGTTTGGGCGACTACGCAGCAAGATTTGCTAGCCTGTTTGAAGTCGGCGGCGGCTGATGTAATTTTGGTAGGGGAAGAAACCGGATGGGGCGTTGTGCCTGCTTATCCGGCGGGGCGGCTGTTTCGCGATCGCCTCGGCACTCTCGTGCGCCACATCGGGGCGATCGCCGATACTGTTTATCTCGCCACCGGAGGTTACGCCTTGAATCTCAGCGCTTTGGGTACCCCGCTGCCGCCGGTAGCGAAAAATTAACAGCCGGAGTCGCGATCGACAAGAGAGAAAATATATCGGTTTCCCGAACGACAATTTTAACTGAAAATCAGGTAGAATTTTCATTAAGTAAGATTGAAAATTCAAGACTCACATAAATTAGTCAAAAAACATACTCACTAGGGGGACAGCTCAACAATTTGACATGAGGAATAGCCAAATTTTGAAATTATGTAAAAGATAAAATGTCTCTTAAGAAAGAGTGGTAATTTCCAATTAAAAGTCTAAAATAATCAATTAGTTGAAGGGTTGACTAAAAGTTATGGCATCAGATAGTGAAGTAAGAAAATATATTGCTTACTGGTTTCAGTTAGGCAAAAAAGTATTAATTCGCAACGGTTCCGAAGCGCTGCAGCCCAAATTGGTAAATGGGGGCGATCGCTACAGCCAGGAATTTGAAGACTGCTGGCAAAAAATCATCTCCCGCGACAGCGGAGACTGTTACCTCGAAGGCACAAACGAAACAATTGCCCAACTGCTGACGCCAGCTTGGGAAATCAGTCCCTGCGCGCGCTGCGCTATGCCCGTAGTGTTCAAACAAACCGGAATGCCCCCGGAGTTCTGTCCCTGTAACGACTTACCAAACTGGCCCGATACCGAAATGCCCCAACCTCGATCGCCCGTCAGCAGCCAATCGCAACTATCAGGCATTCGCGATCGACTCCAAAGATCCAGCGGCGAGTAAGTATATAAGAAGGAAGAAGGGTCTTCTTCCTTAAATTGTTACAATATATTTACAATGCTTCACACTAGGTCTGATTTATGAATGTCAAGACAGTATCGCCAGCCTCCCCGCCAACTTATGTAAATTCAGGGACTCAGGCTGTACTCGGCAATCTCCAAGATGCAAATACAATTCCCCTGCAAGCAGTACCAGTATCACTAGAGACGCAGCTCGTAACGGACGATCGGCTCAAATCAGCCAGAGACATAGCTTTCGAGTTAGCCGGAGATGCTGTTCGGTACGATCCAGTGGCGATCGCAGCCCTGTACCGAAATCGACCTCTACAAGTCTGGGGAAGGCTGTCGAGCGTTGTTTGGACATTTTTTAGCTTTGCCTTCAGTGTGTGGTTCGACGGCAAAACAGGTCGTACCGCCACAAACGAAAAGCGTCGCGCCGTCCGACTGCGGGAAATTCTCGGCCAACTCGGCCCAGCTTTCATCAAAATCGGACAAGCACTTTCAACACGCCCCGACTTAGTACCGCCAGTATATTTAGAAGAACTAACAACGCTGCAAGACCAATTGCCAGCATTTCCCAACGAAGTAGCATATCAATTCATCCAAGAAGAATTGGGAGCCCACCCCAAAGACATCTACGCAGAAATCAGCCCAGATCCGATCGCCGCAGCATCTCTCGGACAAGTCTACAAAGGCAAACTCAAAACCGGAGAAACAGTCGCAATCAAAGTCCAGCGACCGGGTTTAGCCGAAAACATCGGCTTAGATATCTACATCCTGCGGCGTCTTGCAGTTTGGGCACAAAACAACTTCAAAATAATTCGCAGTGACCTCGCCAGCATTATGGACGAGTTGGGCGAGCGCATTTACGAAGAAATGGACTACACCCACGAAGGTCAAAATGCCGAACGGTTTGCCCAACTCTACGGCCACATCAAAGACATTTATGTTCCCAGCATCTACTGGGAATATACCCGCCGCCGCGTCTTAACAATGGAGTGGATCACCGGCATCAAACTTACGAATTTAGAGGCCGTTAAAGCTCAAGGAATCGACGCTCCTTACTTAATTGAAGTGGGGGTGCAGTGCTCTCTCAGACAACTTCTCGAACACGGTTTCTTTCACGCCGACCCGCATCCCGGCAATCTTTTGGCAACTCCTGACGGTCAATTAGCTTATCTCGATTTCGGGATGATGAGCGAAGTTAAACCTTATCAGCGGTACGGCTTGTTGGAAGCTGTGGTGCATTTGGTGAACCGCGACTTTGAAGGTTTGGCAAAAGATTATGTCAAGTTAGAGTTTTTAACGCCAGACACCGATTTGACGCCAATTATTCCGGCTTTGGCGGGGGTATTTAACAATGCTTTGGGTGCTAGCGTTGCCGAACTCAATTTCAAAAGCATTACTGACGAACTTTCGGCGGTGATGTACGAATATCCTTTCCGGGTTCCAGCTTACTATGCTTTGATTATTCGATCGCTCGTCACGTTAGAAGGGATTGCCATTAATGTCGATCCAGAATTCAAAGTGTTGAGCAAAGCTTATCCTTACGTTGCAAAACGGCTGTTGAGCGACCCCGCACCGGAATTGAGAGCATCCCTGCAAGATTTGCTGTTCAAACAAGGCGAATTCCGCTGGAACCGCTTAGAAAACTTGCTCAACAATGCCCGCGAGAGCGAGGATTACGATGTCAGCAAAATCTTGAACCAAGCATTAGAGTATTTATTTTCCGAAAGAGGAGATTTCATTCGCGATCGTATTGTCCTGGAATTAGTCAAAAGTCTCGACACACTTTCGAGCAATGCTTTTGCTAACGCCAAAGCAGTCGTGGGCGAATGGTTTGGAGTCAAGGCAAATCAACCTGTGGTTTCACAAACAGAAAAAAACAATCTAGAACACATCAAAAGGATTTGGGATATTTTGCAATCAACTCCCGGTTTTGACGGGACGAAAGTATTGCAGCTACTTCCGCAGTTGTTGGTGAAACCGGAAGTGCAGAATATGGGGCAGAAAGTAGTCGGCGGTTTAGCTCAAAGAGCAGTTGCTAGGGTAATTCGCGAGTTTTTGCTTTCCTCCGAACCCGCAGCGATTCCTGAGAATGGAAGCTATGCTAAAACTTCGCCTCAGTTGTCTTTACCTGCGGCGAAGTAGTTATATCATGTCAGGTGAATTGACCATAATTCCTGTAGGGGCGGGTTCACCAATATCTACAATAGAAACGAGAGATTCTGTAAACCCGCCCCGGCTTTTGAGCGTGGTCGATCGACCGCACATCATATTAGATTGGGAGATTGGGATGTTTTTTGACCGCAGATATTAGCAGATAAACACAGATGAACGCAGATGAAATTTCGTCTGCGTTCTTTTAATTAAGGATCGCGAATTAAATAACTTACAATTTTAATTGTTATTGTGGGATGGGCGTCCCGCCCGTCCAAAAAGGACGG
>NZ_JAUBOZ010000151.1:0-13191 GCF_036700475.1 Microcoleus sp. T2B6
CTAATTATGAAATGGAACCGAAAAATAAAAAATAAAGGTAACTTAGTTAATGCAGTTTAGATGTTTGACAGCTTATCAATAGCAGTGACATCACACTTGACAAGATGGGCTATCTCAAACGCCGAATAGCCAGTATTACACCCAACATCTAGTACCTTTGAATCTTTAGTGAGAAAGGTATTTTGCACTATTCTTCGTATCGAATCCTTTCCCCCTGGTGGTCGATTTACTTCATTAATACTGGCAAGCAGTTGAACATAGCTCATTTTTTTTACATCATCTTTCTTTAAGAAGCTCATAAATCTCTCGTATGAAATCTCTAGTATGATTTTATTTTCTTATCTCTACTTTTGTGAGCTATAGCAATTCTAAATGATTTGCCAAATTATACGCTAGCCAGATGCTTACACTCCAAGGGTTCTGGTCTCGATCAATTTTACGAATGGTTTAGGACTGCTATATATAGCAATTCTAGTTGATTCGCAAACATTTGTATACCCAATTAAGCGAAAAATTTACAACTTATTGAGGATTGCTATATCTTTTTTTATCAAGTCATGGAGCAGGCAAAATGTGCCCACGAGGAATATGAACTGCATCCCAGATGTATGGTAGCTTCAAGAGCCACTGGGTATATCGCTGCCAGCCAAGTCCGAATCCAGATGTTTTTTGGTAAGGGTTGAGTTTTCGCATCTCTAAGTACGGATAATAATCATCTTTAGGGAGATTAAATATACTTGCCTTTTCCAAAAGCGCTTCGTAGTTTTGGATGCGAACACCGCTTCCAATTACCTCTCGAAAGCCCATCAAAATGAGATCGGCACTTTCAGACAGTGGTATTCCATGTTCGTCTTTTCGGAGTTCGTTATGATAGAAGGAAGTTTGAAGTAGAGGAAATTCTTCAAGGATAATATGTGCGTTGAAAATCTGAGTAAGTCGGACTTCCTCCCAGGCTCCAAAATGTTCTAGAGAAAATTTTTTATAGCGTTCATCGCTTGTATCCACATACAAAGCATGAAGTGCTTCTTTAAACGATATTCGAGCAAGGTTTCGATATTCAAAAGTTGTCGAGAGCATCTCAACTTCGTCTTCTGAAAGGAAGTACTTAAGAGATTTCGGGGCAGAGCTAATAATTTTATTTGTAATAAACTTTAGTATATCGAAGGCTATTTTTATATTTTCCTCATATCCGATTTTTCCCTCGAACTCAATATGTTGAAATTCAGAAAGATGCGAAAAATCTGCTTTTTCTTTTCTAAAGGAGTTGTAAATTGAGAATACCATCTCAACATTTTCTTGAAGTAGGCGCAACTCAAGATAGAACTGAGAACTCTCTGATAGAAAAACTTTCCTATTTAAGTCAAACCAATCAATTTGAATTGGTAGAGAGTCGGTATTGTAGTCCAATATTTTTCCTTGGTAAACTTCGCCTGGTGATGAGATCATCAAAGTCGTCAGTGGCAGATTACACCACTGTGCTCCGATTGAGCTAAAATATTCAACAGTTGCGAGAAAAACGAGGTTATCTATTATATGGAGATGCCGAAAATGTTCACTAAAAATAATGTCTTGAAGTCGTTTTTTACAGATATCTGGTGTGAAAAGGGTAGCTTGTACATCTTCAATGGGCTCGAAAACATTATTACCTCGATAGCTTATTTGGCGTTTATCTAACCGTCCGCTTGCTTCGTATACTCTAAACATGACTTTAATTCCAAGATAAACGAAAGGAAAAAATTTAATTAAAGAGATTACAAAGCGGTATGTATTCTTATAACTCAGAGTGGCTTATACTAATAATATTAGAGTTTTAAATAAAATTACATAATTATGCTTATAGTAGCACACAAAAGATGCAGGAGTCAACACCACCGCCCGCTCTACCACCGTTGCATCTGCAATTGAATCCGCTTCAGCCAAGTTGGTAACCCGCTGCGACAGCGAGTCAGCTCGTTGGCTTTGAGCTTGGAGCCTTTTGACAATATCGGCAACTTGGCGCTCTTTTCCAGCCCCAAGAGCAGCTTCTATAATTTGAGAAGCTGCTTTTTTCCCCATCAGAGTAGCGAGAACCGCAACTTGAGTGCTCAGGCCGCTGACAGTTGTACCTTCTACCTCACTTCCAGAAATGGCTGTTCTACCACTAACTTGTACAGCAGCATCGAGGATACTATCGATGTTCTGGTCGTTTGATTTTTTGCCTTGAGGTTGCTGTTGGCTCGTTCGGGTTTTTGAAGGTGTGCGTGCTAAGGATTCAGCAACTTCTACCGCTTCATCTGTCTGAAGTTTTCTTTTGGCTTGGGATTTAGCTGATAATTCTTCGTCTTCCAAATCTTCTCGCTCAGAGTTTTTAAGGTGGCTTTTAGTTTGAGGCTTAGCTTTAGGTTGAGGTTCTTTGAATTCAAACTCATCTAACTCACTTAGCTCATCTCTCGGAGAGCGGGTTAAGGGTTTAGATTTAAGCAGTAGTTCCTCCGACTCCAATTCCTCTAGGTCATCTTTTCGATGTCTAGTTTTGTTTTTAGAATTGGCTGAGGGTTCCTCATCCTCCCAAGTTTTTATTTCAGCTTTTTTAGATTTGGTATTGGTTTTAGATTTCGCTCTGGGCAAGGGTTCCTCATCCTCTAACTCATCTAGCAAATCGTCTTTTTTAAACTTAGTTGCAGTTTTAGATTTAGACGGGGAGGGTTCTTCATCCTCCAATTCATCGAGTAAATCGTCTTTCTTAGACCTTATTTTAGTTTGAGGCGAATCGAGTAATGCTTCAATTCCTGTTTTAGTAAATCGGTTGTCGTCCGGCTCTCCCAAGTGCTCCATCATGTACTTTCCTGTGGTAGAGCCGTACTCGGGTCGATCGCTCAAACTGAGGACGAGTCCGTTGTGCTTGACCTCCACGCTAATGCCAGGTTTGCCGTCTGCTTCCGTTAGTTCTTCAATTGCATCGGCAAAATCTTCTACGCTGGTGAGTCCGTTTTCCAGGCAGTAATCTAAAGCTTTCTCGCAGCGATTTCTTAGGTAGTTGAGGATTTTCTTGCCCTCGGCTGTGTTAGGGGTGATGTAGTTTCCCTGGCTTCGGCTTCGGTATGCTGTTTTTGTAGCCATAATCTTTGTGGCGGCGTGAGTGGATATTTCCCATGAAATTCGAGCAGTATGGCTAGTGACTTCACTCTAAAGTGCGGTTTTGGGGAGTTAAAGTGACCCCCTCCAATCGGAGGGGGAAGGCATTGATTAAGCGGAAGCAAAAGAAGTGTCATATCATATCCGTCAAAATACCCATAACACCGCAGGCTTCAATCTGTGTTGTACGAATGTCCTCAAGGGGGGTCAAAGTCGAATGTGTCTTTTCTTGCCTCATTCGACTTTGACCTCGGACAAGCAAGACACATTTAGGCAACACGCATTGAAAAGGTTTGCGCTTTTTCTATGATTTGCATGAGCCTGTATTTGTAAATTCGCCACAGCAAAGTAATAGAATTGCAATTACGGTCTAGTTACCGGACATAATATGACTTCCGAAATTACGTTAAAGTTGTGCGTCGGCAACTCTAATTGTTGAGGATGTGGCTGCTAATTCAGCATCGACTTTTAAGAGATATTTGAGAAAGTGAGCGCTGCTATTTTCCGAAAGCTTCTTAATAAATTGACCTGTTTTCAAGTCAGCAGCTAAGACCGGATTATCAGTTTCATCTCTGACTAAACACCTAACATTGTTGCGAGATTTGCTAATAAAAGCTGTCTAGTTTCCCACAGGAATTGTAGTTTCTCCAGTTTGGTTATATGCTTCACAAATCGCATCTTTCAGCAATTGTGAGAGGTAGGCGGGGCTGGCAGCAATGTCTTGGGATTGAGACGGCGGTTTGTTTTGACAAGGGGTTGGCGATACGGATTGCGATCGCTTTTGGGTAGGGGTTGGCGATACAAGCGATCGCCCTTGACGAAGGGTTGGGGATACGGATTGCGATCGCTCTTGACAAGGGGTTGACGCGACTTCTGAAAGTTCCTCAACTGATTCAATTAGTTGCACAGAGCTAGGGTTGATATTTAAAATCAGAGCGCTGCCTTTTGGTGAGGGTTCAATAGTGGCCTCAAAGGTAGTGCCGATCGGCAATTTAGGTGAATTAGCAGAGAACATGGCTAGCTCTTGTCCGTCAAGAAGGACAATAGGGCTGCCGTCGCGTCTCGAACCGCTACCGCTAACAGAACCCACCTCAAAAGTCAATGTTTTCTGCCTCCATTTTGGACTGCTAAAGTCAACATCTTTCAAGTCATTGTACTTCTGTCCAATCAGTTCAGCTCTGTCAAACTGAAAGGTTTGCAATTGCTGGCAAATTTCATCCGTAAACAAATTGAGAACCAATGCTGCTTTAGGTGTTTGGTTTTGGGACTCAAGCCAAGTATAATCAGCAGGAGCTACAATACGTGAACTGACATCTTTGGTGCGACCAAGACCATCGCGGTAAGTTAAGTCTAAACTGTCGATGTCGTTGACATTTTCGCAAAACTTCTTCTCAAGAATTCCCACCAGTTTTTCGCTGGGTTCAATTAAGGCAAAATTGACCATTGGCAGGCTCGGATGCAAAGTTGCTTCATATTTAATGCCTTTGCTGTCTAACAATTCTTTCCAATGTCCAGCTAAGTCTTTGCCAACTGGCTGTCGCTTCTTATCCCTGACAGTCTTATTGCTGCCGTCCCGTTCAAATTCCTCGAAAGGGACGCTCAGAACGTAAGTGTCTTTTGGCATTGCTTCGTGGAGTCGCTCGTACTCAGGTTCAAGGTTGAATTCAATCAGCAGTTGGCGAGAAAGTTCCTTACAAGCTTTGCGAGGGACTTCTAAGTTGGGATTTGCGGTTTCGACGTGCCACATAGCACTAGCAGCTAAAAACCGTTCTTCAGGGTCAGTCCAAGCTTCAGTTACATCGGCTCTTAAGCTCTCGTATAACTTGCTGACGGCTTCTTTAATTGCCTTAGAATCGCCGCCGCACTCTAAGTGAATTTCGCCCATCCTTTCTCGATAACGTTCCTTAATATCTTGCGCCCACCTGACATAATGTTTCTCCCAATTTTCTCGCTCATCTAAGTCAGAAGGAGACTCAAACAAGTAGCGAAATTCGTCGCGGTGGCGGCTTTTTAAACGAGTCGGTTCCCACTCTGGGTTAACAGCCTCCCTAGCAATGCAATTGATAGCGGTGCCGTCTCCTATAGGTAATGGCACCGTTTTATAAAGCCTGGGGTCGTCTTTGTAGTCAAATAGGTAGCTTGGGTGCTGTTCTGACCACTGCTTAGCCTTGGACAGCAGGGTGGGGTGGTGGTCTTCGGTGCGAGTAGCACTTTTGGGACTGTCCACTTCAATTTGCAGAGCATCAAATAGCTTTCCAAGAAGCTGCCGCTTCTGTTGATTGAATAAACTTTCTGGCTGTCCCGGTTCTGCTGCTGACGATTGCACTCTCCCGATTAAGGTAGCAACCCAGCCGATTTTATTTTGGGCGATCGCTACGGCAATTTGCCGCAATTTGGTATACTTGCGATCGCCATTACTATCGGTAGCTTTATTGTAGTCAACTTTCTCTCGTTTCTCAACTGCATCGTACTCATTCTCTTGATTAGCGTGCCTGGTTTCAGAGGCGATATTCGGCATTCGGGAAGCAGGCGTAATCACTAATTGATCGCCGTCAAAATCGCATTGATGATGCTGCATGGCTTGGTCAGAGCGAATGAAAACGCACCCTTTGTACTGCGTTAATGCGCGATGGCTTTTGTTGTCTACTGTGTAGCGACGGATGTTATCTTTACTGACAATTGGGTATCGGGTAACGATAACTTCTGTGCCGTGTCGCAAGTGGGGGGCAACAATTGTACCGGGTTGGAGGTTTTCACAAGGTTGAGCCATTGCTGAACCATGATGAATTGTTCCTTTAATTGCTAAGTCTTTCCACTTTTTAGCCAGTTGTTCTTGCATGAAATCGACGACTTTGGGAAAGTCGAGGAGTTGACCGAGTTTGTCGTTCCTCAAAATTGAAATTAGCCGGGATTCGTTGCGTTGGGCTTTTTCATCTGTTTCGTCTTCTAATCCGCTGCTGTCTTCGTGAAGGCTAGATTGAAAAGCAGCTTTTTTGTCGTGCTGCTCCACTAAGTATTTGGCAAGTTGCAGCCGGTTATTTTGCAAGTCAGCTAGCTTTTGGGCTTCAATTTTGGTCGGTGTCGCGATGTCAGCCTGAATAGCTGGTTCAGAATACCAAATCGAAAATTGCCAGGAATTTTCGTATTCAGTTACTTTGGCGTTGCCTCGATTTCCTAGTATAGCTTTGGGAAATTCGTAGTCACCACAGGGGATAAGTTCAGCTAATTGCTCTTTAGCAACTCCTTTGATAGAGGAGCGATCCATGATGATATCATAATCCAAGTCGGAGGTTAAATTAGCATCAGGCAACAGCGTTCCTTTGGCAAGAAAGCTAATTTCTGGAGTGTGGCAGTCTTCTTGTCCCCATTCCTGCATCCAGGCAAATCTGAATTGAAAAGGTCGGTTGTAATTCCCTCCTAATTGTTGGGCTAGTGCCGGTGAAATTTTACCGTGACAGTCTCCGGTTTGCCACTTATGAGCTTTCGCTTTTTCACTTTGGTCATCGCTTTGAGAATCAACAATTTTGAGTCGCAAGGTTTCGCCGTCAAGGGAGCTATCTAACAATTTGGCTCCTTGGTTGCAACTGCTAACTAGCAGTGAGCCGTAGCGACAGGCGTGGTCGGGTTGAGTTTTGAATACGCTCAACAGTTTGGTTGAGAGTTCTTTGTCTGCAAAATACACATTTTTGCCGGAGCTGAAAGCAACTCTTCTGCCAATGCCATCTCCAAAGTCGATGTTTTTTAGAGGGTCGAAGCTGCTATCATTTGGGTCTGGTTTAACGATGGTTAGGGATGCTAATTCTTCAGGTTCAAAAAGCAGTTCAAGCAGGGAGTTACGCAGCACTTCTGATTCAGCTTGGTACCGCCCTTGTGCTCTACCGTCAGCCAAGGACATATCAAAGACTGGGATTTTTAGTCCTTCCCCAGCTACCCATTCTGTGGAGCGATGTTCTGGGGTAAGTTTTCTTCTGCTCATTGATTAGCTCCTGAATCCTAGTTTTTACATTTTTAGGACTTACGCACAGTAATAGTCCAGATTTTGACAAGGTTTTTCCTTCAAAAATTCCTGCTACTGAATGATATTTACCCCCTCCAATTGGAGGGGTTTAGAAGAAAGAAGTAGCGTGTTACAATCAGAATGACAATCCCAATATGGAGAAAAAAAGTGAAAGTAGTTCGCACAACTACGGCTATGGAAAGCCAACGGGATTATTTCTATGATAGCGATAGCGATGCACTTGCTCGCGTTGCTTTGGGAGAAGGTGAAAACAGTCAGCAGTTTGGCGGTTTGAACCTAGATGCTAACGGGGTTATTAAAGGTAGAGCATCAAAGTTGTTCAACGTCACCGAAGAACAAGTGGAGAACCCTCAATACTGGATTGATTTATAAGAGATACCGACCGAAATTAAGTCTTCGCTCTTACAAACAAAACAAGCGTTTCACATTCTAATTCGGAAATGTCTAATTCAGGCAAGTCTAAGTCGGAGGTGTCTACTATAGCTTTTCTCACGGATAGGAGGTACACAAGATTATCTGAATATCAGGATTTTCAAGCCTTGGTATATACCTCATTTACCTGAGAAAGGCTATAATTCAGGTGTCAGAGCAAGGCATTTCTGACACCTGAAAAGATGGCTAACGCCGTTTTTTGAGCTGCGTTTTTTCCGAAGAACGACTCTCAAGCGTCTGGTTGGCTTGAAGAGAGTGCAAATTGTTACCGGGAAGCAAGCTGTAGACCACTTTGCGCTTGCGGAAAACCCTAGTGCCATCTACAGGCATTCCTTGTTTCCAAGCGTCTGCAATCGCCTTTTTGTCGGCAGAAATTACGGTTTTGGTTTCGACTCGGCGATAAGGTTCTGGCAGTTGAGATGAGTCAATCAAAACTTCACAGGTAGGTGGATTTTCCTTAACAGTAATGCGGCGGTGTTTGCCGATAACTTCAGAAGTTAACACGCCACACTCGTTGAAGTAGAGAACGGTTTTATCTAAGCGCTCTCTCCACCCCTGGAGTTTGTTGATAGCTTTTGAATGCAGTTCTATCAAATACTGCATCCGGGCGGTAATTCCTGCAATTTCGGCATCAATTTGGTCGGCTAAGTCGGCATGGGCATCAACAGCAAGTTCCTGGGTTTCTTGGGTTTGCCAAAGGGATTGCAGCAGTTGATCGATTTCTTCTGAGCTTTCTGCTGACTCTAGTTGATGCCAAAGTTGAGCCGCAGTTATTGAACTTTGAGCAAGCGTCGCTGTGGCTAAATTCATGCTTAGTATCCTCCGTTGATGCAGGTGTGATAATAATCGCGGCGTTCTTCGAGTTGAGTAAGCGCAGCCATTGTTGCCGCGTCGGATTTAAGAGAGATTTGTTTGTCCTTTTGTATTTGGCTAACTGGTTGAGAATGAGTTAAATTTTGTGAGTTTGACTGGGTGATTTTTTGCATACAATTCAAAAAACTTTCTTAAAAATAGCGCGACCGCGCTCTTAAAAAAAGGAGTATTTAAAGTTATGAATTATCCTATAGTTTTTTACCCAAAAGTGGTAATGCAGTTCTGCCATCAATATCCTTTGCCAGAGGCAACTTCTAGTTGTGCCACCTCATCCCAACTTCAAGAAACTCAACAATTCGGGAAACCTGTTGTTTTGCTGACTCCGCCTCAACCACCTGTGGTGTTACCTGTCAAGTTGCTGTGGTTAATTTGGGTGTCTTGGCTGTATGGTGCGATCGCTTTCCCGCTGATTGCTATATCGTGGGGTTGGCTGTGGTGGGAAATGCTGTTGGTAGTAGCTGCTTATTCATGTTTAATTGCGGCTGCTTATAGTTATGTGTTTGGTTGCCGTCAAAAAATGCTATCCAGGTATAAGCAGCAAGTTCTTGAGTACAATCAACAAAATATATTATCCCAACAAGAGATATTATCCCAACAAAAAAGATTATCCCAACAAGAGACGTTATCCAACAAACAGCAGGAATTTTCTAGTTTTAAGCTAGGAAAAGAAGGGTTGCAGACAGTTTTTACAAGTGTAAAAATTGACTTACAGCACAGAAATCGATTGCTCAAGGATTTGATGTCACTTCGCGTTAGTCCTAATGGCACATCTCAAGCTCGGCAAGGAGTGAGTGAACAACGCTTTTTGCAATACTTACAGCAATATTTCGAGGAAGTTGTCCAAGCAGCAGAGTTTAAAATTCCGTTATCTCAGAGGAGCTATTCAGCAGATTTTACTGTAATTCACACTCCATCTGGACTCGGAATTGATGTAGAGATTGATGAACCTTATGCTGGCAAATCTAAGAAGCCCACTCACTGCTGCGATGCTGACAGCGATATGCGCCGCAATCAATTATTCTTAGAGTGGAATTGGATTGTGGTTAGGTTTACTGAAAAGCAGGTGGTTCAGGCTCCTTTGAGCTGTTGCAAATTTGTGGCTATGGCAATTGCTGAAGTAACGGGCGATCGCTCTTATTTAAAGCAACTGGAAACTGAACCCGATTTGCTAAGCGTCAAACCTTGGACAACAAGAGAGGCAAGGGCTATGGCTAAAAGCAACTATCGCCTTACTTATTTATCTGGATTTGGCGTCGGTTCTGCTTGCAATCGGGTTTCAAAGTTTTGATGCGAGCGCACGCAATATCCGAGTTATTGACTGCAATAAATGTTTATAATTAATACAAAGGAGACAAAATAGATATGCTGTCATTTGAAGAGGGGTTCATTGAAAGTCAACAGCTCAACCAAAGACTTCTGCAAACAATTCGTTTGCTTGGAGAGTACAAGGGAAAGCAGGAGTTATTCAAACAACAAGCCCCACAAGTTTTAGGCACTTTGCGCCAAGCTGCGGTTATTCAGAGTACCGAATCTTCTAACCGCATTGAAGGCATTACTGTGCCGCTAGAACGGATTAAGAGATTAGTAACTGAAAAAACAACGCCGCGCGATCGTTCAGAACAAGAAATTGCGGGTTATCGGGACATGCTAACTACAATTCACACCAGTTATACCCACATTCCTTTTAGTACAGGTGTCATTTTACAACTGCACCGCGACCTTTACCAATTTGCTGTTAATACAGGCGGGCGCTGGAAAACAGTGGATAATGAAATTAGCGCTACTTATCCTGATGGAACTAAAGTGGTGAGGTTTCAACCTACTCCCGCTTATGCTACTCCTGTGGCAATGGAACGCCTGCAAGAACGGTTTAATCGCCTCTGGGAATCGGGCGAGATAGAACCTTTATTGCTGATTCCAACCTATATTTTGGATTTCTTGTGCATTCATCCATTTTTAGATGGAAACGGACGGATGGCAAGGTTGCTGACTTTGTTGCTGCTATACAAAGCTGGTTATGAGGTGGGGCGATTTATTAGTTTAGAACGGATTGTGGAGAGAACTAAAGAAAGCTATTACGATACGCTTTACCAATCTTCGCAGGGATGGCATGAAGGGCAGCATAACTTATTACCTTGGTGGGAGTATTTCTTGGGAGTCATGCTGCTATCAGCTTATCGGGAGTTTGAGCAGCGGGTGGGATATGTTACTTCTGCAAAAGGAACTAAAACGGCGATCGTATTGGATGCGATTAACAATTTGCCTCAAGAATTCTCTATTAGGGAATTGCAGGAACGGTGTCCCACAGTGGGAATTGATTTGATTCGCCGTCTATTGCGCCGGGAAAGGGATGCGGGGCGTTTGGAATGTCGGGGGCGAGGAGTTGAGGCGCATTGGCGAAAGCAATAGATACAGTAATTATCCACAAGCAACTGGGTGTTAAGTTTAAGTACGAAATATAACACCCAGTGGCAAAAATTATACAAGCTGACGAAAGCGGTTCAGTATTAAAAATTTAGCCTTCAAAAAAGCTAATTTTTTAACATTTAAGCGTAATTTATCCGATTGCAAATTCACTTAATTTTCGCATATTAGGGGGGTCAAAGCCAAGTATAATGTCTTGCTTAGGAACTCCTAATTCTACAAGTTCGTTGGCAATACCTACCTCGGTTCCATCCTGCTGAATCCAAATTTTATTGTCGATAATATCCAGGTGCAAAACCGGGCCATAAATTCGCCGCTGATTGCGCCAGCCCACATATACTAATTGATAATGATCGCGCTCGGTATCAAAGATAGTTTGAGCCTGAATTCGCTCATCCCACACAAGACTAGCGTGTTGGGAGAGCAGATTTTGGATGTGCTGCCTATAAAGGTCTACATTTGCCATTGTGCGATCGCCTCCTGCTCTATATCGTAAACAATTAAATGAATTTGATTTTGTTGAATTAAAGACTGAATAAACCCCATTGTGAAAAAACTATCGTAGACATTGCTGGGTACAGCTAGGTATAAAGTGCGGTCAGTTTCTTGTTGTTGTAAAGCTGCTCGATAACTAATAAATTGTCCTAAAGCTGTGTAAAACTGGGAGATTTTGGACGGGCCAATAAAGCTTTTAATTTCAACGGCAATTTTCTGTCCGTCTTTTTCGGCCGCCACCACCTTTTCGGCACCCAAGTCGATGTAAAGTTCTAGAGTTCCTGCCTGTAAAGTGTATGGATCGTGAGTAATCTGCCATCCATCTTTCTGGAGAGCGATTTTAACGACTTCGTGAAAAGCATCTTTAGCAGACATAGCTGTACTGACTCGTTGTGTTTAATATCTCGGATAGTTGTATTTCGAGTATATACGCTATTCATTTGAAAGCCATGTTCTCGGGCAGCGCCACAAAACTTTGCCCCTCGACCTTTTTTAGATCAGAAGAAGCCTTTCGTCCAAATATGATTGTGCAGCCGACGTAGTGTTGCGCCCGACGACTCGAACATATCGGCTTGTTCTTAGTGCAGGAGATACACCTATGGTGCTATGAGAGGAAGACCATTTTTGGATGTGGCGAAAAATGTTTGCTATTGGCTGCCGGAGAAACAAACTTATCTCTCCGGCATCATTTAATTACCAGTCGATTTTTAGATCGCAGTTTTTGTGGCTGTCGTGGCTGCTACCATTGCTGCTACCATTTTTGGTGTCGTTGTTGTTACGGTTGCTGCTTTCGAGAGGGAATTGGAAGTTTAAGGCCAGCAGCTCTTGCTCGATAATTGACTTTCTGTCTCGGACTTTTTTGTCTCTCAAAAGTCGCAGAGCGTGGATTATTTTGTCGATCGTTTGATAGCTTGTTTGTTGAAAATTCAAGACAAGTGTTGTTTGCCGGTCCATAATGTACAGTTGGTTTTCTGTTTGGTGGACGAAGGTTAAATTATTGAAGTAGTAGGTGTTGGTTTGTGAGACTTCCATTTTTTATCTCCGATACTTTATTTTTTGGCGCGACAGCGCTCATTTTTTTTTGTACTAAATTTTACGAAAAAACGTATAAATAATTTAAGCTGTTGTGCATTTAAAACGCATATTGGTATAATATAACATAATGATATTCAGAAAAAGTTAATGCCTGCTAAAAATTTTCTAAGTTCCGAAACAAAGGAAACTCTTCAACAAGTATTAAAAGAGCATGATCATCCAGACATTCGGCAAAGAGCTTTAATTTTTTTGTTACTAAATAACGGAAATACACAAGCTCAAACTGCTGAACTAATTGGATGTTCTCTCAGAAAAGTAGCTTATTGGAGTATTCATGGTGATCCGGAGCGATTAGATAGTTTTAAAGATGATAGGATGAAGGGTAACTACCGAAAAGCTACAGAAGAATACATTGATTTACTTCTAGAGACAATTGAAGTAGAACCTGAGAAATATGGCTATGAATTCGGGAGATGGACAACAGCTAGACTTGCCATATATTTAAAAGAGAAGACAGGAATTGAGCTGAGTAGTACCCAAGTAAGGAGAATCTTAAAATCAAAAAAGTATGTTTACCTTTGGGCTAAATACAGCTTAAAGGATAAGCAAGATGCCGTAGAAAGGGGTTTATTTAAAGATAAATTAGCTGAATATTTAAAAATAGAAAAAGAATCTTCTAACCTATTGCAGGTATGGTTTTGGGACGAAACTGGATTTAGTTTGAGAGTAATTAGAAGGAAAAACTGGTGTAAAAAGGGTACTCGAAGTAATAAAAGAGGAGACCGACGAAAAGGTCGTAT
>NZ_JAUBOZ010000152.1:0-13058 GCF_036700475.1 Microcoleus sp. T2B6
TTTAAAGCTTAGTCTGGTCAGAATGGCCTGTTAGATTTCTCTTTCAAGCCTCACGCCTGATAGCTGAGGTTTCTGACGCTGTTTTCAGCATATTCCTGATAGTGGCCATTTCCGAAGAAATCGCAGCACTCAAGGGAATTGAAATTTTAGACTAACTCTAATGGTATGATGCAGCTAGGTAGAAATCACCTGAGCCGACAGGTATAGATAAATATCAATTGTCGGTTTTCTCGCGAAGGGTCATCTGTGCCTCGCACGCTAGTTTCGCAACAGAAGTTAAATTTAACCCTACCCAAAGACGGATACAGGCCCGCAGATTCATCTGTGGAGTCAATCTAAAATCTAAAATCTAAAATCTAAAATCAACTGACGGATGCCAGCCCCCGACAGGAATCGTGGACAGCAAAAAAAATTAGATATTAGTTCAAGCGCCCAGATTCATCTGTGGAGTCAATCTCAAATCTAAAATCTCAAATCTCAAATCGACTGATGGACGCAAGCCCCCGACAGGAGTCGTGGAGAGCAAAAAAAATTAGATATTAGTTCAAGCCCGCAGATTCATCTGTGGAATCAATCTAAAATCTAAAATCTCAAATCTCAAATCGACTGACCGGCCTCTGCAAGCTGTTGAGTATTGAACCATGCACCCACATGATCCCAGCGCCTTTCCCAAGAATTTGCCCGATCCGAAGCTGCCGCCTGCTGTTGAAATAGACGAAATACTCACTAGCATTCAACATTCTCACAGTTTCTATTACCAAGTGATGAATCTTGAGGTTTGGGCACTGGTGGAAACCTTGGATGGGATGTTTCCCGGCGCTTGGGGTCAGTTTATGGCCAACCGCCAAGTCGCAGTTAAACAGTTTTTGGAACGAGATCACGTTCCAAATTCTCCGGTTGATGCTGGGGAGGCGGGGGAGAAGTCCGAGGCCAGTCGGAAGAAGGAAGAAGCCGGGAGTCAGGAGTCAGGAGTCACAAACAAGCAGGAAGAAGAATAAAAGCAGATTTTCTCAATTCTCCCCATCTCCACCTTTCCTCTGTATCCAAGTCTAAATCCCCCTCAATCCCCAAAGCGAGAGAGGAAACAGAACCCTCTTTTCCCCCCTACTCCCAGGGCGGTTTCATTCTCACCAAAAACGAGGTTTTTGTAGGGGTAGTGCCCCCGTGCCTACCCCCGACCTAGACAATTCGCTCTGCAGTCAGACCAAAAGGGCCGGCACGGGGAGTAGGGGTAGCACGGCCCCTACAAGAAAATGAAACCGCCCTGCGGTACTCCCCTAATTAAGAGAAGTAGGAGGGTTCAAAACTCAGCTACAAGCGACATTTATTATGGGTTTCAATCTTAACTTGACATAAATGCCGATCGCCCGATCGCCCTTACAGGTGAATTTTGGCATCAACTTGAGGCAATCCCATGCTGTAGTTGACAGCGCGGCTGTTGAGGTTATAGCTGATTTGGCCTTTTTGTAGGAACGATCGTACCAAGTGCTCCAACTCCGAACCGATGCGGCGGAGGTTGTACTCGGTCAAATCTTCGCCCTCGTAGGCGTCTACGAGTTGGTCGAATTTGGCATATACCTGTTTGACTGACTCGTCGTTCCAGTTAAGTTCGTTATCTGGGTCAATGTCGAGGGTCAAAAGGTCGTTGCTGGGGACGAGTTCGTTATCTTCGAGGATGGCGGTGTATATGCGAATATGGCGGGTTGTTGACTTGAGCTGCATGACTTCTTATGTGTAAAGATTTTTTGCTGAATTAATTGTAATGGGTCACAGACCGTTGGAGGAGAGTAGGTCGCCTGTTGTGGGAGCGATCGGGATATCTCACTCCCCCTCCGACTTCAAGGCAAAGACTTGGAATCGGTAGTTTTGAGACCTACTTAATTCAAGACTAAAAACAAAAGCTTTCGTAAAGTATAATAATGCAGAATTGGCATAGGAGGACAAGGTGGAAGGCAAGAGATTTATTCACTCCCTGCAACTGCAAAACTTCCTTTCCTATGGAAGTGAGGGGGAAAAAATTGAACTGCAACCCCTGAATGTATTGATCGGTACTAACGCATCCGGCAAGTCTAACTTAATTGAAGCGATGGGAGTGTTGAAGGCAACACCTACCGACTTACTTGCTCCGATTCGTCAAGGAGGTGGTATCAGCGATTTTCTGTGGAAAGGTGAAAAAGGTACTCCCACAGCAAAAATTGAGGCTATTTTAGATTACCCAGAACGAACGATGCCACTGCGCTATCAAATTAGTTTTACCGCAGTCGGTCAGAGACTTGAAGTAGTGGACGAAGCTATAGAAGATATGGCACCGCGCCATAGTTCTGAAAGCCAGCCATTTTTCTATTACCGTTATAGCGATCGGGGTCGCCCTGTTATCAATGTTATACAGGAAAACGAGCAGCAACCAAGAACGCTGCGGAATCTGCGGCGAGAAGATATCATTCCCGATCAATCTATCTTATCTCAAAGAAAAGATCCCGAACTATATCCAGAACTATCATATCTGGGAAATAAATTTGCCGACATTGGTTTATATCGTAATTGGCAGACAGGGAGAGATTCAATATCTAGAAAAGCTCAGCAAACTGACTTACCAGAACATCCGCTTTTAGAAGATGGTGGCAACTTAGGACTTGTTTTAAATAACTTACAGTATCAATTAGGAAGTAGGCTGATTATTGAAAAATTACAACTGTTCTACGATGCAGCCGAAGAACTGAGTATCAAGATTTATGGCGGTACTGTCCAGATATTCATCCGCGAAACAGGATTAACTCAGCCAATTCCCGCAACTCGTTTATCAGACGGTACGCTGCGTTATTTATTCTTAATAGCTTTACTCCTAGATCCAACTCCCCCGCCACTTATTTGTATTGAAGAACCGGAGATTGGCTTGCATCCCGACATTCTGCCTGCTGTTGCTGAAATGTTGATCGAAGCCTCACAGCGCACACAATTGATTGTGACAACTCATTCTGATGCTTTAGTGTCGGCTCTGAGTCCTGAGTCAGTGTTAATATGCGATCGGGATGATAGAGGAAGTCACCTGAGCCGTCTCGATCCCGAACGACTGAAAAAATGGCTGGAGAATTACAGTTTGGGAGACCTTTGGCGGATGGGAGAAATCGGGGGCAACCGATGGTAAAAGAGGTTCGCATTTACATCGAAGGCGGCGGCGATGGCAAGAATACAAAGCAATTACTTCGAGGAGGATTTAGCTTTTTTTTCAAACAACTTGTGGAGGTTGCTCGCAGCAATAAAATCAAGTGGAATATCACTGTTTGCGGTTCCCGGAATAATGCTTTCAGGGATTTCAAGAATGCTTTGGCAGATCACCCAAATGCTTTTATCATCCTTTTAGTTGACTCAGAAGCCCCTGTAAAGCAGCCGCCTTGGGAGCATTTGAAGTCGAGGGATAACTGGGATTCGCCGCCTGGGGTTGATGAGACTCATTGCTATCTCATGGTTCAAGCGATGGAAGCTTGGTTGATAGCTGATATTGATACTTTAAAAAGATTTTACGGGCAGGGATTTAAAGAAAATGCGATTCCTAAAAATATTAATGTAGAGACGATTGAAAAGGATTTGTTAGAACCAAGTCTGAAAGCAGCTAGCCGCGACACAAAATCGAAAGGCGAATATCAAAAAATACAGCACGCTTCCAAGCTGTTAGAAATGTTGGATGTTGACAAGGTTCGCAAGGCTTCTTCAGAGTGCGATCGTATTTTTACAACTATCATCAAACTCATGGAGGATTGAAGCGATGAAAGTAGCCAAGGGCGCGAAGCAAGACAGGGAGAAAGGGAGGGTGGGCGATCGTCAATTTCTCGGAATCCCGAAATTTTTTAGTTGTTCGGCAGTCCAATTTTTGTAATATTCAGTTTTCTCTAAAGAATCGGAAGCTGGCTTCAGCTTAGAATTTACTTGAACAGTGAAGCCCGGATACGGCATCCTCCTAGTATGAAGCCCGTCAATATTAAAATCTTCTTCAGGATGAGCGTGAAAAGCCAGCAAGCCCAACTCTGAAATCTGATTATTTAATTTGTCTATCAATTCTTTAGTTTCGGGCGCACTAATTGCAGTTTTTTCTGGATTAATTACTACCATTATTTCAAATTCAGAATTGTAAAATTCATAAATGGATTTCATTATGGCAGAATCGCGATCGAACTCAGTCAGCGCTGAAAACCGCTCGATTTTGAATAAAATTTGATGAGCCAAGCGTGCCTTTTTAGCGAAGGGACAAATCGGTAAATCGCTGAAAACTGGATGCGGTAACTCCACAAACTCGGTCATCCATCTGAGGGTAGATTCTATAATTTCCGTGTCAGATTCATTCATCGACAATCTCTGTATTTGATATTTAATACTAATCATAATCTATTTCTAAAGCGATGCACACCCCACTATTGGTATCAATTTAAGACTGAAACCTATAATAAATGTCACTTGTATCAAAGTCTCGATCCCCCTAAATCCCCCTTAAGAAGGGGAGTAGGGGTTGACTTTGAGTGCTTCCGGTTCCCCCCTTTTTTAAGGGGGGCTAGGGGGGATCTCCGGGTCAAGAAAACACGCCCTACTCCTGCCATTTCTAAGGACTCAATTCGTTAGTACAAAGATTAATTCATTCGTGAATTGTCCCATCTGGCATAATTGCGCCTGCGAGTTTTGCATTTGCCATATTTGCTCCAACCCAGTTAGCATCTTTCAGGTTAGCTTTTTCTAGATTTGCATAACTCAAATTTGCTCCGCACAGGTTTGCTGAAGTTAAGTTTGCTCCACTCAGGTTAGCATTGTAAAAGCTAACTCCAGACAGGTTTAAGCCACTCAAGTTTTGACCGCTCAGATTAGCTTGAACAAGACTAGAGCCGATCAAACTTACCACTTTCAAATTTACATTTTTTAGGTTAGCTCCATCAAGGTTTACTGCAACTAAACTTACCCCATTAAGCTTAACCCCCCTTAGATCAGCATAAGATAGGTTAACTTTAGTTACTTTGGCTTGACTTAAATCTGCTCCTATCAAATTAGCGCTATTTAAGATTGCCTGAGTGAGGTTGGCACTACTTAAATTGGCTGTAGTCAGGTTCGCACTATTCAATTGTGTCTCGCTCAATTTTGCTTGACTTAAATTCGCTTGAATCAGTCTTGCATAATTCAAATTTGCCTTAGTTAAGTTAGCGCCACTCAAGTTAGCTTGAATTAAATCGGCTTGTTGCAGATTTGTGGATTTCAAATTTGCTCCTTGCAGGTTAGCCCCTATCAAGTTTACCTTAACTAGGTTGGCATTACTCAGGTTGGCATTACTCAGGTTGGCTTGACTTAAACTAATAGGATATTCCAGAGTTTTTCCGCTCAAGTCTACTCCTGCTAAGTTAATCCCTGTAAAATCTCGTTCTCCCTCTTGGTACCGCTGCAAAAATTCCTCAGCAGCGATCGCTGGTTCCAGATTTTCTAGTGCAGAATCATCTATTTTTTCCTCTTCGTCAGATTCCACAGTATCCGCATTCACACGAATAGCAGCCGGCTGTTCTACCGCTTTGCTAGATACAGATTCTTCCCGCAATAGCTTGTCCACCCGATCGCTAAACCGCCTCACAACCTCAGCATCATCAACCTTCTCACCAGCATTCGAGCTTTTCTCAACCGCATTTTCAACATAATACTTGTCTACAAAACTTTGCAACCCAGCATTATATCCCTGTCCAACCGCCTGAAACCTCCATTCGCCATTCTTTTTATACAACCGTCCAAATTCTAAAGCCGTTTCTTGGGAAAATATCTGATTTAAATTGTACCGAACCAACTCGCCAAGATTCTCTGAATTGTAAAGCCTGATAAAAGCATTTGTAACTTGACTAAAACTTTGATTTTTTTCCTGTCCCTCGTGAATAGTCACCACAAACACAATTTCCTGAATCGCCGAATTGATTTTACTCAAATCCACATAAACCGTCTCATCATCTCCATCAATTTGTCCATTCCTGTTGTCTCCCGAATGTCGCACCGCACCGTCCGGCGAGGTCAGATTGTTGTAAAATACAAAATACTTTTCATCAGGAATCCGACCGTCCGCCGCTAACATAAAAACAGATGCGTCAATGTCGCAGTTTTGTGCTGTCTGGCTGACTTGCCAACCCAGGGCGATCGCAATTTTACTGAAATCAGGAGTTTCTTTAGAAAGATTGAACCTTTCACCCTTAGTTAATTCGATACTCATATGCGATAATTCCCTTACCTCATAAATGGTACTAATTATCTCATCTATGTTAACCCGATCGCAAATTGGATTTTATCTCGAAGACATCGAAACCCCAATTGGCAGAACCGTCAATTTAACTCTTACCGGACTCATTCTTTTATCTTCCGCCAGCTTCATCGCCGAAACTTACCCGATTTCGCAATCTGTTAGAATTAATTTCCAAACTCTCGATACCGTTCTTTTAATCGTTTTTGCAGTTGAGTATTTATTGCGGCTGTGGTGTGCCGAAGATCGAGTTAAATTTATTTTTAGTTTTTTTTCAATTATTGATTTGCTGGCAATCTTACCATTTTTGCTGGGATTTGTCAATGTTAGTTTTATCCGAATTTTTCGCTGGTTTAGAATTCTCCGACTCATCCGCTTTCTGGAATTGAAAATTTCTATTTTCCGCATCAGCAGCGAAGATGGGGTGATATTTGCTCGGATTTTGTTTACTTTGCTGGCAATAATTTTTGTTTATTCGGGTTTGATTTATCAAGTCGAACATCCGACAAATCCCGAAAGTTTTGGAACTTTTTTGGATGCTGTTTATTTCTCCGTTGTCACCATGACCACCGTGGGATTTGGCGATGTTACTCCGATTTCGGAATCCGGTCGTTTTCTGACTATTTTGATGATTTTGACAGGAATTGCTCTGATTCCTTGGCAATTGGGGGATTTGATTAAACAATTAGTTAAAAGTGCTAATCACGGAGAAGCTGTTTGTAAAGGTTGCGGTTGGTCTGTACACGATGCTAATGCTAGATTTTGTAAAATGTGCGGCAGTCAGTTAGATAATGGTTGACAGTTGACAGTTGACTGTTGACTGTTGACTGTTGACTGTTGACTGTTGACTGTTGACTGTTGACTGTTGACTGTTGACTGTTGACTGTTGACTGTTGACTGTTGACTGTTGACTACTGCCTCACCCTAGATAATTCATCCGTGTATCCGTGTCAAAATCCGTGTAGTGCTTTCCTTCTTTAAGCTAACGGTAACAAAATTTCAAATTCAGTGCCCCTGCCTAACTCCGATCGCATTCTGAATGCACCGCCGTGTTTGCCCGTCACTATTTGATAGCTAACTGCTAAACTGGTTTCTTTGAGGGCGCGTTTTTCCGTAGAGAATGATTCTATGATTTTTTTGTACTTGCTAGGTGACATTCCAGGCCCGTTATCTGATATGCAAATCGAAACCCAGCGAACATGAAGTTTGTCTAAATCCGGCGCAGGTTCGGGACAGCAGACTTGAGTTGTGATTTCAATTTTAGGCTGGCGATCCGCCTCTCTGAGCCCTCCACCTTTGAACTCTTTCGCCAATTCTTGACCGACTGCTTCATTAATTAATGTATGAATAGAATTGGTTAAGATATTCATAAATACTTGGTTTAGCTGTCCTGCATAGCATGGGACTGGTGGCAGGTAGCCGTAGTTTTTCACTACTTGGATTTCCCTAGTCAAACGACTTTTGAGCAGCAAAAGTATGCTGTCTATGTTGGCGTGCAAGTCGGTGGGTTTGGGATAAATATCGTCGATGTGGCAGAAGTTTTGCAAACTGGTTGCTAACTTGCTCAAACGTTCTGCACCTGATTTGATGCTGGCAACAGTTCGGAGAAAATCGTTCTGCAAAAAGTCATAGTCGATCTCTTCTTTGAGCCGTGCTATTTCCGGCGGTGGGTCAGTACAGTATGCGTCGTAAACTGAGAGCAATTCCATCAAGTTTTTGCTGTAGTCGCTTACGTAGGTTAAATTCCCCCAAATAAAGCCTACCGGATCTAAAATTTCGTGGGCGACTCCGTTGACTAAACGGCCTAAACTAGCCATTTTTTCGCTTTGAATCATTTGAGTTTGGGCTCTTTCGTAGCGGACTTGAGTTTCTATGCCACGAATTTGCCAGTACGCGATGTTGAGTGCGTTAGGGTCTAAGAGTCGGTATGATTGGGAGTCTATTTGGACGACGATCGGTTCTGCCTGCAATTCGGGCGATCGACGCAGAGCTTGTGGGGCTGCTGCCAATATGGTTGTACTCTCTGGGACTAATAATATCTCGACGCGAGCGTAACTGTAGAGAACTTTTAGTGGCAGGTGCAAAAATAGCTCAGGGCCTTGGGGTTTGAGCAAATATTCCAGCAGTTGCCTGCGGGATATCATGCCAGCAAACTCTCCTGCTTCCATCAAGACGACTCCCGGCACTAGGGGATGCTGTTCAAACATTTCGGCAACTGCCACGGCCAAGCAGCTCGATTTAACCTGAAATTCATACAGGGGCAAATCCCAGAGGGTAGACTCTAGGGAAAGGTCTTGATGGCTGCCTTCGGAGAGTGAAGGGCCAATGAGTTTGGAACTGAATTTATTTGCCACTGGAACTTTTAGTTGCCGAAACGCTGGGAAAATGAAATGAGAACCTACTACTAAGCTACCCTATCACTTCACTTTTCTGAGCCAACAACCGAGAATATTCTTGGGTTAATCATGTTGTGCCAACTATAGGTCAATACGCTTGGGCCCGTGGAAAATTGTAGCGAAAATTTTGGGGGGAGTGAAACGGAGGGTTCGTTCCACTCCGCCCAACCTACGCACGATCTGTTTTTTTAGCACTAACTGAACCGTATTGAACTATAGGCAGGAGAATTTCAAATTCAGTGTTCTTACCTGGTTGCGATCGCATTCTCAGTTCGCCACCGTGCTTTTCTGTGACGATTTGATTGCAGATAGCCAGCCCCATACCGGTGCCTTTGCCTGCTGGTTTAGTGGTAAAAAAGGTGTCAAATATCTGCTGGTGATTTTCTGGGGGAATGCCGGGCCCGTTATCGGCAATGCAAATTGCCACCCGCTTGCCGTGTTCGGTTTCTATAACTTTAGTGGTAATTTCGATTTGGGGCTGCCAGTTGTCCCGGCACGGGGTGTGTGTTTCTCGATCGGCTGCGTACTCTGTCAGGGCGTCTAGAGCATTAACTAACAAATTCAAAAACACCTGACTCAACTGTCCGGAGTAGCCGCTAACTAGCGGCAGTTCGCCGTAATTTTTAACCACTTCTATGCTGTTTTTAAAGCGGTTTTTCAAAATTAACAGCGTCATCTCCACGCATTCGTGAATGTCTGTCTCGGCTGGTTTTGTCTCGTCCATGTGAGAGAAGTGGTGCAGCCCGTTAACTATTTTTAGCAATTGCGCGGCTCCCAACTCCATCCCTTCTAAGGTAATCGGCAAATCTTCTTGTAAAAAATCAAATTCAATTTCTTTTTTAAGGGCATCTATTCGGGGAGACGGTGCCGAATATTCTTCTTCATAAACGGACATTAGCTGAAGCAAGTTTTCAAAATAGGACAGCAGAAAAGTTAAATTTCCCCAAATACAGTTCAGCGGATTTCTGATTTCGTGGGCTACCTCTGCTACAATCCTCCCCAAACTAGCCATTTTTTCTGTTTGGATGAGTTTGGCTTGGGTTTGTTTGTGGAGTAACTTATTTGTTAATTGGTGAATTCTTGATTGAGCAACCATTAATTGGTGTACGTCTAACAGCTTGTAGGTCTGGGGGGCTATTTCCACTACTACGGGTTCGTAAATTAATTCGGCTGATCTGTAAAGACATTCCTGGGCTGCTTCTACTATTAATTTACTGGCGGGAAGTACGAGTTCCTCTGGCCTGGCAAACTTGTACAGCACCTCTATTGGTCGCTTGAAAAACATTTCTACTCCGTAGCGGCAGTTAACTTTTTCAAAAAATAGACGCCTGGATATTATGCCGACAAAATTCCCCCCATCTGTCAAAATGACGCCGGGAAGCATGGAATTTTCTTCAAAAGCCTGGGCTACTTCTTTTGCCTGTTGAGTTATTTCAATTTGGCAGTTGGAGAGGGGCAGGTCTAGGAGAGTTGATTCTAAGGAGATGTTCCAAGTACAAAATTCAGGTATATGCAACACTGATAACTCCGAGCTAGTCTCACGCACAGCAAACATAGATGAAACCCCTGTTAAATATTGTATTAATGGACAACTTAAGTTGCTATTAATTCGTAACTGGTAATTGGTAGCGGTAGTTGCTAATTTGTCAAATTACAAGAGCACCCGATGGGAAAACCCGATCGCAGTAGCATTGTCTGCTAAAGATTTTGTTTCTAAGTCAATATTAAACGATCTAAGCTTTTGTGTAACTTACGGAGTAGGCACTTTAAACTTTTTACCATGATATACCTGCGATCGCCTGTTTTCCGAAAATTTTTAATATTTATAACTAATTATTGTGATAAATTATACCATTTTTCCAGTGATAAAAGGGAATTGCAGAACATCTCGCGGGTTATCAGTGAATATACGGGCATCCTGTGATGGTTCGAGGGCCCGGATTAGCCATTGTCCAAGGGGCTTGCAGGCTCCAATTGTCAAGACTAGGGCCCAGCCCAAAGGAAGTTCGGCAACAGATTCGCTTTCTTCGGATGTAACTGAGATGTTGCACCATTCTCAACAAGCTTTTTATGAACACGCTTTCGGGCCTGTTCCACAAGAAAATTCACTCTTTGTGGAACAGGCCCGAAAGCCTGTTAAGCGATAATGGTGCAAGATGTGAGATGTAACTGATATCTTGCACCATTCTCAATTAGCCGTAGGGGCGGGTTCGCCAACAGCCTTAAAGCTTGTAAATAGGTTCTATAAACCCGCCCGACCCCACGAAAAATCCTCTTATTGATATTGCTGCAAGATGTGAGATGTAACCGAATGTAACGGATGGAAGGCTTTAGTTATCTAGGAGAGAAGGAAGAAGCAATGTTCCCCAAGGGTTTGTGGAATTAAGAACATCCTAACCGTCGGCCACAGTTCCTCTACCACTCAAAAGAAATCCAACTTTAGGCAACTTCCGAGGGAGCATCTCATATTTGTAAAAACACTTCTTCTGGCTCCTTCCTTCTTCTGGCTCCTTCCTTCTTCCTCTTTCCTTCTGCCTCCTGCCTCCTGCCTCTTTCCTTCTTCCTCTTTCCTTCTGCCTCCTGCCTCAAAACTCCAATTTCTAGCGGAGGGCTGCAAAGGTGAGATGCTCCCACTTCCGAACCTCAATAGTCATCAGTTTTTTGCAATCTGCAATCTGCAATCTGCAATCTGCAATCGTCTTAGGGTTCCACCTCCGGCCAGAGGCGTTCTAGCTGATACCGCCAAGCGGCGAGAGTATTTTCGCGAGACTCTCGCCCTAGTTCCATTTCACCCATCAATCCCTCTGCGTAGAAACGGTCTAAAGTCTGAAGGGTAGTTTCGACAGACTGTCCCTGCATCTTCGCAGCTTTGATGATTTGACGGATGCGGTTTTCTATCAAACCGTCGAAAAAGTCAGACAAACCTCTCTCTTGCAAAGCCAGCAGTCTGGCGACGGCGGCTGAGAAATCGGCAGCCGCGAGTGTGGCACAACTGTGCTGAAATACTCCCCACAAAACGTTTTGATGTAAGGCGTAGCGAGTTTCGAGGGTGGTGTCAAAGTTAGCTTCTAGCAGTTTATCAAGAAATGGTTGAGCTTCCTGGGCATCGGCGATCGGCAGCAAAATCCGCAGCCAACTCCCGTCTTCTGAAAGGAGGACTAACAGGCGAAAATTGGGGGTTTCTACTTGCCAAGAAGTGGCAGCAGGCATCTCAACAGTGTCACCAAATAAGTCTTTAAGGGTATTGCTAATTTCTTCGGGAGTCATAATGATTTTAGATTTTAGATTTTAGATTTTAGATTTTAGATTAGTCACCAGTGATTAGTCAGCAGTGCGATCTCAAATCTCAAATTGGTTTATGGTAGCCAGCGGGGGTGATAGCCGGCAAAGGGAAGTTCTTCTGGCTGTACTTTGGCGGGAGAACCGTCTGCAGGTATTTCTACTAAGGGTAGCAGCCAGAGGCGGCTGGTGGCGATCGACTGTCCACTATCGTTGCGGGGACTGTCTGCTACTGAGGGAGTTGCTGCTGTGACTGATTGGTCGAAAATTAAGGCCAGCCCGTCGGGAGATAAACTGATTTGGGTATCTAATTGGTTGGGCAAAATCAGCAGCGGTTTGATGGTTCCTACCAAACGAGTACCCTCTTTTTTGAGGTCGATGGTGGCGATGAAAGGCTGTTCTTTGTAGCTTTCTGTTTTGAGGCGTTGGGCTAACAAACAGTAGAGACGCTGAACTTGGTTGTTTTGGTTTTTGCGGGGGTCGAAATAAACGGCCATAATGCTGCCGGGAATACGCAATATTTCTTGTTCTACACCTTGGTTATCTAAGATGAAAAGCGATCGAGTAAAGTCGCTGTTGTATTTAACATAGGCGGCGGCGGAGTTGTCGCGGGCCATGCCCAATACTTGTTCGTATTTTGGCAAAAATTCTACTGGGTCTGCTTCCGGTTTGAGGGGGACGATCGCTAATCCTTGTTTTTGAGATATTACCATCGATTTGCTGTCGGGGCGAATCATAAAATCTCCGCCTTGTTCATTTTCCAAGGGTCTGGGCGGCACTTTTTCTTCCAAAATCCAAGGACTGAAATCGCCGGGATTGCGGCGGTTGACGCGCTGGACAACTATGATTTTTCCGTCGGCTGAGAGGTCGAATTTGAGGTTTTGGTAATCTTTGGAGTCTAAGATTTTGTCGATTCTACCGGCTGGGTATTTTTGTTGAGTTCCTGATCCCGATTGGGGGTTGAGGCCGGTGGTGACTGTGAATAGTTCTTGATTGAGAGTGCCGCGAGTACGGGCGATCGATCGATCTGTGGCGGAGAATAAAATGCGATCGCTCTCAGGATACGGTTTAAAATCGGTAACGACTAAATCTTTGGGAGTCAGCGGTATCGGTTTCGAGTCGCTGCTGGTGAGATT
>NZ_JAUBOZ010000233.1:0-1908 GCF_036700475.1 Microcoleus sp. T2B6
AAGAATAGCTGGTCAAAAAAATCTCGCAAAAAACAGGAGTCTCAAAGCTCAACGCCTGACATCACAAGAGTTGATGATTATGCAAAACATCTCAAGAATACTCGTTGTTCCTTCCCAACTTCTGTACGTCCAAATGGTCGCTGATGGCTATTATTATCGCTCTAAATTCTGGGATGCTGTGGGGGAGTTGAATTTAGACTTTATTGGCAAGCTAAGAGTTGATGCTAACCTACGCTATCTCTATACAGGTGAACAAAATAAACTGGGAGCACCTCGCAAATATGATGGTAAGGTTGACTGCCAATATCTGAGTCGTCTTAAGTTTGTTAAACAAATAAAACCGGGAGTTTCATTATATACATTAGTAGTGTGGAGTTGTTGTTTAAATTGCCAAATTAGCTGGGCTTGTATTTCTGAGGTTCAAGCCAATGGGAAAATCAAAAATACTTTATTATTTAGCACTGATATTCATCTACCACCTGAGCAAATTGTTGAATATTATCAGGCTCGTTTTCAAATCGAATTTATTTTTCGTGATGCTAAACAATTTACGGGATTGTCAGATTGTCAAGCTCGTCATTTACCACGGCTTGATTTTCATTTTAATGCCAGTCTGATTGCCTTAAATCTAGCCAAATATGAACTCTCTAGTTGTCATTCATCTGCCAAATCTTTTGTGTTTTCAATCTGTTCTTATAAACGTCTGAAATTCAATAAGCATCTACTTTCTACCTTTATTGATAAGTTAGATTTAGACCCGGATTTGATTTTAAATCACCCTAACCTTCCTTCAGTCTTGTCTTATGGTACTCTGGCTGCTTAAAAACTGTCCGAACTATTGTTTTAAACGAGTAATTAAGTGGATATCTCGTTCAATTAATTTGAGCCAAAAGCTAAAATGATAAAATCCTCTATCCAGTAAGAGTAAGGTTTGAGTTGGCACTAATTGCAGAATATTTTCTTCAAGCTTAACATCAGAAGCTCGCTTAGTTTTCCAGAAACCAAATATCGATAGGGAGCCTGGTCATTAAATCTATAACTGTTGCCATTTTTCCTGCCAACTGCCCTTTTGGTATATCTTCCAAGCTTTTGAGCTTGCAAAACAATGCTTCGAGCGTTGAACTATCTATTATCCAAATGCTCGAAAATTTAGTCAAGGCAAATTGAATGCTTTCTGGTAGGGGTCGTTGGTTTCTCTTGGACCAAGCAGTTCTTAAACTTGGTAATAAATTTTTAAAAACTCCTTCAAATAAAGTGGCAGGAAAACTTAAAAACCTTTGAGACATTGCTTGTTGACTAACTGTCGTAGGTCGGCACCACAAAAAACCTTCTCTTGCCAGCATTCTTGTGAGTTCTGTCACTCCAGCTACGTCTCGCCACAGCAAGGTTAATACTGCTGCTACCATCAACGGTAAGTTGACAATTCTCCCTCGTAAACCAGGGTAAGAGCATCTCAATTAGGCTTGACACAAGGACTCAGAAGAATCTAATGTAGGGTCAAGAAAACAAGAAAAGAGAACTTGAATCATATAATCGTTATCCATAGCAGTGCGTTTCATTTTTTGTCGGAGACTGCGTTTGTAAGTCAGTTCTCGATTAAGGGCATTGAGAGCAATGCGTCGTAAAAGAGCAAAATTCCGAGGACTGTGGAAAGAGCGAATGCGGCAAGCATCCTCAGCAAATGTACAGTCAAGAGTCCAATGAGCCTGGTTTTCAATACCCCAATGTTGTTGAATAGCCCGACCAATAAGTTGAGCATCACTGTGTAAAGAAGACCAATAAAACTGAACCTCACGGGTAGTTTTGTTCCAGAGATGACGGACTCGTACAACCAGGGTAAACGCATCTAAATTAAGTCCTGCAAATCTATAGAAGCTGACGAAAAAACAGGTTGCTCGTTCAAAATGG
>NZ_JAUBOZ010000153.1:0-12980 GCF_036700475.1 Microcoleus sp. T2B6
ATTGGCCAACATCCCGGAAACGTTCAAATTTTCTACTACTATTTTTGCGTGGTTTTTGCATAAGTAAGTAGTGATTTGATGCCGAGTATTTTTTCTAAGATTTGCTACCTTAGCGTGATGCTTTGCTAATTGAATTTTGGCTTTGTATCTATTCTCGGAACCCTTGACTTTTCTGGCAAGAACCCTTGACAACCTCTTGAGTTTTGCGAGATGTGCTTTGTAGTGCTTTGGGTGAGGAAATACTACGCCCGTTGAAAGTGTAGCTAACTCTTTGACTCCCAAATCAACTCCTACAACATCATGACTTTTGATTGTTGGTTCATGCTCTTGTTCGTAGGCAAATGCGATAAACCAACTATCGGCAGTGCGCGAAATGGTAATTGACTTGCAAGTTGTATGAGGCAATCCCTCGTGAGTTTTTACCCAGCCGATTGTCGGCAACTTTATAGATGTACCGCCCACAGGGATAGGCTTGCCACTCGCATCAATAGTGAAAGAATCGTGATGCCCCTTCTTCTTGAATTTGGGATAGCCACCTTTTTTTGAGAAGAATCTAGAGAAAGAATCCCCAAGGTTATCAAACGCATACTGGGTAATTTTTTGGCAAATACCTGCCTCTTTAATCCACGTAAACTCAGGTTTTACGTGGTTGTTAAAGAATTTCTTGAGGAGGTATTTATTTGGCTTCAGTCCATCTTGATAAAGATTACTCCAAGTAGCCAAGCCCCAATTATAAGTAAACCTTGCTATTCCAGCGTGTTTACTCATAACTGTTGCTTGGCTCTTGTTTAACTTTAACTTTGTTTTGATGGATAAAAGCATTGTTCGACCTCAACACTGTATTTCTTGATTGCTCAATTTTGCCAGGTCTTGTACGGGCTTGTCAATAGCATTTTTTAGGTTTTCTTTGAGCTCTTTGGAGTAATTTCGTAGACCGTATAGACGGCAAGAGAAGCAGTGGATTATCGCCATCAAATCTTCTACTAATTCATGCTGGGGGGACAACGATAATTGATTGGCGACTACAATTTCGCATCGGGAGCATCTCACCTTTGCAGCCCTCCGCTAGAAATTGGAGTTTTGAGGCAGGAGGCAGGAGGCAGGAGGCAGAAGGAAAGAGGCAGAAGGAAAGAGGCAGAAGGAAAGAGGCAGAAGGAAGGAGCCAGAAGAAGTATTTTTACAAATATGAGATGCTCCCTTCGCATCCAACCGACGTGGCAAGCTCTTGGATGAATTCAAAAGCAAAGCGACACATTCTGTCTTTGTGTGCAATTACAATTATTGATATTTCACCTTTGAGCATTGACAGCATGATTGCTAGAAACTTTTTCCTTTTAAAATTTAGTCCGCCCCCAATTTCTGACACCCAATCATCGACTGTTAATCCTCGACAAGGGCAGAAAGCTTCCATTGCCAGCATCTGATTTTTGAGTTCCGGCTTCTGTCCACTGGACGAAACAAGGGCGGTAAACGACCGTTTTTCGGTTGGCTTCTCTGGGCTTCAATCCGTTGGCTATCAAGAGATCGTCTTCGGTGTAGAACCGATGACCTGACAGGGTGCGCAAGGCTTGCAATTTCCCTGAAACGTCCCAACGTTGGAGTGTTTTTACTGACAATCCCAGCTTTTTTGCGAAAACGCGCGAGCTTAAACAAAATGGTACACCGCATATTTGTCTACAAGTGTACTATTTTGTCTATTTATTCGCTACCTAGGGACTAGCTCTTAATTACAATTTTTCAGGCCCGGCTCGATCGTGTTACAATTAAGCACCATCAGAATTCCTAGCGGATTACCGTTATTAACTTACTTGTTAACTTAGTTGTTAACCGAGTTGTCAACAGATCCGACACAGCATTTCTGAGGAGATTTGTCAAGTGCAAATTTGTCAAGTGTCAAATTGTCAAGAAATATTCGATCGGCTGTATCTAATTATAACTGGCACTATACATTCCCATGATCACATCTTCCACTTCAACCCCAGTTGCGCGCAAGCCCTCTAAATCAGAAGGTCTCAAAGAACGGAGCAACTATTTACGAGAACCCGTTGCGACTGAACTGTTACAAGAAACAACCCACTTCACCGAAGAAGGGATTCAGATTCTCAAATTTCACGGCTCGTACCAGCAAGACAACCGCGACAATCGAGTTAAAGGACAAGAAAAAGACTATCAGTTCATGCTCCGCACCCGCAATCCCGGCGGGTTCACTCCGCCGCAATTATACTTAGCCTTAGACAAGCTATCTGAAGAATACGGCAACCACACGATCCGCGTCACAACGCGCCAAGGTTTCCAACTGCACGGCGTGTTGAAAAAAAATCTTAAAGCAGTGTTTTCCTCAATTATTAAAAATATGGGGTCAACCTTGGGAGCTTGCGGCGACTTGAACCGCAACATCATGGCACCTCCGGCACCATACAAAAATCGCCCAGAATACCAGTATGCGCTGCAATACGCCAACAATGTCGCCGATTTACTGACACCGCAAACCGGTGCTTATTATGAAATTTGGTTGGATGGGGAAAAGGCTGTTTCGGCGGAAGAAGACCCCGCAGTGAAAGCTGCCAGACAGTCCAACCGCAACGGCACAACATTTGACGACAAAGAAGAACCGATTTACGGCAGCCATTATATGCCGCGCAAGTTCAAGTGTTCCGTCACCGTGCCGGGAGACAATTCAATTGACTTGTACTCTCAGGATTTGAGCTTGGTGGTAATTACCAATGAAGCTGGCGAATTGCAAGGTTTTGACGTGTTTGCTGGCGGCGGTTTGGGCCGCACTCACAACAAAGAAGAGACTTTTGCGCGGGTTGCTGATGAGATTTGCTATGTAGCCAAGGATGATGTTTACGATTTGGTCAAGGCAATTGTAGCAACCCAAAGAGATTACGGCGATCGCACAGACAGACGGCACGCGCGGCTGAAGTACCTGATTAACGACAAAGGTGTACAGTGGTTCCGCGAAAAAGTAGCCGAATATTTTGGCAAGCCGCTAGAAGCGTTTAAACCCCTGCCTGAGTGGAAGTATTTTGATTTCTTGGGCTGGAACGACCAGGGAGACGGTAAACTGTTTGTCGGCATTTCCGTGGACAATGGCCGGATCAAGGATGAAGGTTCATTTCAGCTAAAAACAGCTTTGCGGGAAATTGTGCAGAAGTACAACTTGCCGGTACTGGCGACGCCGCACCAAAACGTGCTGATTTACGATATTTCGCCGGATATCAAACAGGAAATTCAGGGAATACTCGATCGATGTGGCATTCAGCGGGAAACTGCGATCGACCCCTTAGTGCGCTATGGGATGGCCTGTCCAGCAATGCCGACTTGCGGGCTGGCGATTACCGAATCGGAGCGCGTGATGCCGAGCATTTTAGAGCGGATTCGGGCACTTTTAACCAAAGTGGGCTTGGCAGACGAGCATTTGGTGGTGCGGATGACTGGTTGCCCAAATGGATGCGCCCGCCCTTATATGGCAGAATTGGGGTTTGTCGGGAGTTCCCCGGAATCCTACCAGATTTGGCTGGGCGGTTCTCCCGATCAAACGCGGCTGGCAAAACCCATTGAGGAAAAGCTGCACGTCAAGGATTTTGAAGCTTTTCTGGAGCCGATTTTTGTTTATTTCAAGCAAAAACGGCAACTGAGCGAGAGTTTTGGCAATTTTTGCGATCGCGTCGGGTTAGAATCTATCCGTCAATTTGTAACCAACTACCAATCTGCTGACTCGATGACAACTGAGATTAATGATTTAAAAGTTACGTCTAGTAACGAAGATGAAAACGAGACTGCCACTGCTGGCGGTGGCAAAGTCCGCCGCCGGATTAGCGTCCGCGATGAAATCTACAACGAGCTCAAAGAAGAAGCAGCCCGTCAGGGCAAGCCGATTACACAGCTAGCTACAGAAGCGATTTCCACTTATTTAAAGAAGATTAAGGAGGAAGGATAAGCCGATTTTCGATTCTATTCAATAGACTTCTGGCAAAAGTAATATAAAGGCAGAGCATTTGCAGAAAAAACGTGAATTTGTAAAAGAATTCCGGTTGTAGATGCTTTGCCTTTATTGTTTTTTGAACAGTTGAAAGCCCCCTGCCTATCTCCTCTCATTCTCTCTTCCTCTGCGTTCTCTGCGTTCTCTGCGGTTAAATAAAAAAATCTCTAATAGAAAACGAACAATCCCAAATTCAATGCCTCAATTACAAAGATTAGCAATTACTGTCGCTCAAATTTGCGATCGCAAAATCGACTTAACTAGAGAACAGCAGCATTATTTAAATCGAGTGCTACGTTTGCAAGCGGGCGATCGATTTATTGCAATGGACGGCCGAGGACATTGGTGGTTAGCAGTCCTAGAAGCCCAGGAAACCGGGTTATTTGCCTCGATAACAGAGGAGATTGCTGTGAACAGGGAGCTACCAGTTGAAGTGACTTTGATGGCGGCATTGCCCAAGGGAAACGGGTTTGACGAGGTTGTGAGGCAGGCGACGGAGTTGGGTGTGGCAAGTATTGTGCCGGTAACGAGCGATCGAACTTTGCTCAAACCAAGTGCTCAGAAAGTCGATCGGTGGAGGAGAATTGCTGCGGAGGCGGCGGAACAGTCGGAACGTCAATTTGTGCCGACGATTTTAGAGCCGGTTTCGTTTGAATTGGCTGTGAAAGATTGCGGTCAAAAATATCGATTTATTTGTGTGGCTCGCGGGGAAAATCGGCATTTGTGGGATTGTTTGTTGGGTAATTTAGAACCCCCCCAGCCCCCCTTGTTAAGGGGGGAGCAAGAATTCGATCCCCCCCAGCCCCCCTTAATAAGGGGGGAGCAAGAATTCGATCCCCCCCAGCCCCCCTTATTAAGGGGGGAGCAAGAAGGGGAAGAATTATCGATTGTGATTGCTGTTGGGCCGGAGGGTGGATGGACTGAGGGTGAGGTGAAAAGGGCGATCGGATGGGGTTTTGAAGCTGTTTCTTTGGGGAGTAGAATTTTAAGAGCGGTGACAGCTCCGATTGTGGCTTTATCTTTAGTTGGCGCGGCCTTTGAGAAGTGCTAATATCCACCAAGCTGATCGGAGACTTGATGGGTTTGGCGATCGCAGCTAAAATGTAAATAGATAATTATCAGAGAAGTAATATGTTACAGTCAGTAGAGGGGATATACCGAAATGGCAAAATTGAGTTATTGGAAATGCCTGCCGACATAGAAGAAGCGCAAGTTATTGTTACTTTTATGCCAAAAGTAGGGTTAGTGAACTTGCAATCTCGCGGTATCAACCAGGAACAAGCAGCAGATTTACGGGTTCGGTTGAGTAGATTTGCTCCTGATTGGGAACTACCGGAGATGGATGCTTACGATGCCTTATAGTCGCGGTGATGTGGTTTTGGTTTTGTTCCCCAGCTCGGATTTGCGTACTGCGAAACGCCGTCCAGCTTTGATAGTTCAAGCTAATAATCTGGGGACTGGTTTAGGGCAAACAATTACGGCAATGATTACTAGCAACTTAGCCCGTTCAGGACACCCAAGCCGGGTTTTTGTTTCCCTAGGAACACCGGAAGGGCAGCAAACGGGATTGCTAGCTGACTCGGTAATTATGACAGACAATCTTGTGACGCTTCTATAAGTTGAAATCGATCGCAAAATTGGTATTGTGTCGGATATGGTGGCAGTAGATGCAGCACTCAAGCACACTTTTGGAATCTGATAAAAAAAGGCGTTTTTATTCAGTAAATATAAAAAAATACTTAAATTAATCAAATCAACTCTGTCTCGTGTTAAGAGGAATTATCAGATAAATGGGTTGACGAGTCATGAAAATAGAGTTGAGGAAAGGTCGATCGCTCTTTTGGCCGATTCCCTACGGGATAGCTTCGCTTCACGCGCTTTTGGCAATTTTCGGTACAACATCAGTTTCTGCACAATCTCCGAGCTTTCCCATTGCTCAACAGATTAATTGCGATCGCCCCCAAGGGGATGCACAAGTCAGAGCTTGTATTCGGTTGAATTACGAAGCCTCCGATAAACGACTGAACGAGGTTTACAAACAACTGATTTCCCAATTGAGTGGCGAAGAGCGAGCGCTACTTTCCGAAGCACAATTAGGGTGGATTCAGTTAAGAGATAAAACCTGTGAATTTGAAGTTTATAAAAATCGTGGCGGTACCGGTTATCGAGGTTTCCTCAATGAATGTTTGGATCGCATGACTAAACAGCGCACTGCGGAATTAGAAAAGTATTAAAAAAAGAGATAGAATAGGAAGTACAGCGTACAATACCTGACAACAATAAAGAGAAACAAGTATTTATGAAAAGCCGATCGCCCTTCCCCCTCACCCTCGCCCTCATCTCAGCAATTGTAACCACCATCGTCCCAGCAGTTTTCGCCCAACGACAGCCATCAGCTAACGAAATCTACATCGATAAAAATTGTAACCGTAACCAGCAACTAGCGCAACTTGAAAGATTCACTATCTTTAGCAGAAACGAATTTACAACTAACGGTCAAAACTATTGGTTATACGCCGCCCGCTATCTAGACGGAAGCGTGCTTTTCTGTACCTCAAAACCCAACTTCAACCAACCTAAACCTCTAACAGCAAAACAAATACAATCCCAATTTATTGACAAAATAGTCCGAGACCCCAACAACAAAACAGCCTTTATCATCGCAGTCAGAAACGGAAATGGCCCTGGTGCAACAACCACAAATTACCGCTTAGATTTGAGCAATGTCGATCGCCCAAAAGTCACCTCTCTCTCTCCCTCCTAGAGCGCCGAGAAACCTTAAAAGAAGGCGAATCCCGCGAACACGCCTTCCAAGGACGGGCTGGTCAACCTATTACGATCGACCTCAAAAGCAGAGCATTCGACCACAACATAACACTGTTCGACACCAGCGGCAAAAATATTGCCGAAAAAACAGGCAACTCCCAGAATCTCCGAGAGTCTCAACTCACCGTTAAATTGCCTAGTAACGGCACTTATAAAATAGTTGTTAAAGGAGGCGATCGCACAAGCAAAGGCACTTACACATTAAGCGTTAATTCCAATCAGCTTTAACTCAATTTAAACCAAGTGCTAAGCAAACTCAAAAACAGGTGTTTCAATCACCCTAATAGGCTTTCTATCTTCCAAAATCATCTTTTGCAACTCTTCCACAGTTTCAGGTGAAAAAAAATGATCTCCCGTTTCCACACACACTCTAGCAGGAACATTTTCAATAATAATAAACTTACCGTTGATTTCAAGCGTGTAAGTTACCTTTTGTTCCACCATTGTTTCTTTCCAGATATCATATCTATAAATTAACATAAAAGCCAAAATTGTTAACCAGTGGCGAAACCAACCAAACATCAGCCAAGATAGAAACAACGCCATTCCCCCAATCGCCATGACAGACATCAACCAAATAGCCGCCGCCCTAGAGGGTAAAGAATACAAACAAGCTGCCCAACTCATCAAACAACTACAAAAAGACTCCCCCGAAAATCCGTGGGTGCAATACTATATCGCCCGCTACTACGAACTCACCAACAATCTCGAAAAAGCCCAAACAACCTACAAACAAATACTCCGCGACATCACCAACGCCAAAATCGTCTCCCAGACCCGCCAAGCTATTCAACGGATTGAAACCGCACAACAAAACCTCCGCCAACAAGCCATAGAAACCGCCAAAAACGACCCCAGCAACCTCGAACCCGGACTCCTCATCCTCGAACCCGTGAGTCCCGAAAACAAACCCGCCGCCATTCAAAATATCAGCAGAATCTTTAAAATCGACGCCTACACAACCCGGATGCAAATCCAAAGCCGCGGCTGGAGACTCTACAAAACAGGCCCCATTGCCGAACTGCGAATTTATGGTCAAGAACTCCTCAACGCCGGCATTCCCGTATTTTGGGCAACCCTCAGCGATATTCAAAAAATCCAAATCTTCCGAGTGCAGCACTTCCAGTCTCTCTCTTCCCCAGCCGTTGTTTGCAAAGATAAACTCTCACGACTCGGTGCGATCGAATTTAGCTGGTCAGAAGTTACCCAAAGAGTAGAAGGCTTGTTGCCGATGTTCATCGAAGTCATGGACTACTCGCCCAACCGAAGAAAGGATCAATTTCGCCACAGAGAAATCCGGCAAGATTACGCTCAAATCTGTGACTTACACATTCCCAGCAGAAACTGCATTCTGCGAATTTGCGACCAAAGTTACGAATTTCAACAAGGAGTTAACTTCACCAAAGCTTCTGCAGATATCCCCACTTCACCGAACTCCAAAAACAAAACATCCAGAGTCACAAACTCTCAACAAATTCCTCAAAGTACAACCAGAATTAACTGGAATAACTTACTGGAAATATTCGATCGCCAGCTTGACGTTACAGTTTGGTCAGAATTTACGCCCTTTGCCGAGACCGTGCTCGATTACACGCAGATGTTGAGAAAGATCGAATCTCATATAGAAGTCGATCGCAAATCAGAAACTCCTTGGGACTCAGCTTTTCAGCTATACAGCGGATTAGCCTTCCTCAGAAATGAAAAAAATAGGGAATAGAACAAAGAGTTAAAATTAAAAATGAGTAATGCCATTTTTTTAATTTTTAACGCCAGCATTGGGAGTTATCCAATGCCCAATTCCCTATTATCAATTCCCAAATTCCTACTTCATTTTCACCTGACGGGCCATTTCCCGGAAATTGTTCATGCTAGGGCCGGGGGTGCGACGACTTCCATTTGGTGTCGGCATTAAATTATTAGGAGCAAAAGTCCGATTCGGTTCAGCTTGACTCGGCACTTTGCCGTTAGTTGCTGCAGCAGTCGGTACCTTCACGGGTTCCGAATTATTAGCAGGAGCGCTAGCGACTGGTTCGTTTTCTTTCTTAGACTTTTTCTCTACCTTAGCCTTCTTAGCCGGTTCGGACTTCTCAGACTTCTCAGACTTAACAGGCTCAACTTTTGTCGGTGCGATCGCAGCAGGCTCAGCCTTCGCCGGCGCAACTTTTGCTGGTTCCTTCGCTCCCGATTCGCCCAAATCTAGGAAATATTCAGACTTTTTCAAGCCCAACAGTCTGCCAAAAAAGCCGAAAATACCGCCGAAGAAATTTTTGATAAAACCAAACATTAGACTTACTCCTTTTGTTCTTTTAGAGAAATTTGTACAAGCTTGTCAACAAAGTTAGATTACGAGGTAAGGCAACCTTTGTCTACATTTATTCATCAAAATTTACATTTGGCTATATCTAAGCTAGCTCATCAAAGCAAATTTTAGGTATAAATACTCGCACTGCTTTGCACTTATTTACAAACTATCTCAGAATTTGTTAGGGATTCCCACTAATGGTCGATCGTACCTCGATCCGATTGGCTCGCTGTCCTAGTAGGGGTAAAACTCCCTAGGGGAGTGATTTATGCTGTAATCAGCAAGCAATTTTCTTTTCAAATGAACAGTTCGCTCGATCGCAATCCCGTCATCCTGATACACGGCATCTGGGACACAAAGATGATTTTCAACAAAATGTCCGCCCACCTCACCCAACTCGGATGGTCAGTCCACAGCCTCAACCTCACCCCCAACGACGGTAGCCTCGGCCTCGACTTACTGGCAAAGCAACTGGCAGACTACATCTCTGAAACCTTCGAGCCAGAACAATCTTTAGACATAGTAGGCTACAGCATGGGCGGCATCGTCAGCCGCTACTACGTCCAGCGACTCGGAGGAATCAACCGCGTACAGCGTTTCATCACTCTCTCTTCCCCCCACCACGGCACCCTCACCGCCTATTCCCTACGCCTACCAGGATACCTGGATATGCGCCCCGATAGTGGCTTGCTGCGCGATTTAAATCAAGATGTGACAATGCTCAAACGCATAAACTTTACATCAATGTGGACGCCATTTGACATAATGATTGTACCGGCGAACAGCTCCCAAATGCCAGTAGGTAAAGAAGTTAAAGTCAACGTTTTGCTGCACCGCCAAATGGTGACAGAGCCCCTAAGTATTAACGCATTAGTTGAAGAACTGAAAGCACCTATTGAAAATAAAATTCCCAGTTAAAAATGAATAGCAATTTTAGCCGAAACCCAGTCTTGCTAATTCACGGAATCTTCAGAAAATCGGGAATTTTTCACAAAATGTCTGCCTACCTGACCCAACTGGGATGGTCAGTCTACACCCTCAATCTCTCGCCCCATTGGGGCAACGCCAGCATAGACGAATTAGCCCAACAAATAGCAGATTATATAGACAAAACCTTTGCGCCAGAACAGCATCTAGATATAGTAGGATTGAGCATGGGCGGTTTAGTAACTCGTTACTACCTGCAAAGGTTAGGCGGCATTAACCGAGTGCAGCGCTTTATTGCCATATCTTCTCCTCACAGCGGTACTTGGATGGCTTACACTCTCTGGGGAAAAGGCTGCATCCAAATGCGTCCTGGCAGTGCTTTTTTGGAAGATTTAAATCGAGATGCGGCCTTGTTGGAAAAGCTCAATTTTACTTCAATTTGGACAGATTGGGATTTCATCATCGTACCCGCTTCTAGTTCCCAAATATCTGCTGCAAAAGAAGTAAAATTGTCTGTTTTCGCCCATGCCATGATGGCCAGGCATTCCAGCAGTTTAAAAGCGGTCGCTGAAGCACTGTCAGAACCCTTAAAGATTGATAAATAGCTGGCTGTAAAGTAAAACGCTCTGCTTTGAAAACCCCGATTTTTTTAAAAAGTAGGGGTTCGGTATTCGGTATTTTTGAGTCTACCTAGACGGATTTAAAATTTATTGATATAATCTTAATTGAAACCAATAAAATCAACAATTATGATCGTCATGCCAAAACTGGAAAAGCTGCGAGACACTCTGCCTATAGAAGGAGCAGTTCGCATTGAATTAGTGGAAGGAATACCGATTTTCCGAGCCTCTACAACAGTCAAAAATCGCATAGAAGAACTGTTGGAAAAACAACAAAATTTGCAACTCAATCCCGAAGAAGACCAAGAACTGAATCTTTACGAAGAAATCGACGATTACCTCAGTTTTGTCAATCGAACTGTCCGCAATCTTTTCTTGGGCCAGATTCAGCCTACAGTATAGAAATGTCAGCTCGCCGTCAAATTCCTGAGAATATCCAAAATCAAGTTCGTCAGAGAGCCAACTGTCTGTGTGAATATTGCCATGCTTCCGAACAATGGCAGTATGTAGAGTTTACGATCGAGCACATCATTCCTCTCACTAAAAAAGGGAGTAACAATATTGACAATTTGGCACTAGCTTGCTTTCATTGCAACCGTCAAAAATCCGATAAAACTACAGGAATAGATACCCAGTCGAGTGTAGAAGTACCATTGTTTAATCCCAGACAAGATACCTGGAACGAACATTTTATTTGGTCGGCGGATGGATTATCAATAGTTGGTTTAACTACAATTGGACGAGCTACAGTTACAGCATTAGTCTTAAATCGAGAAAGAGTTATTAATATTCGTACTGCTGACAAAGCTATAGGGCGACATCCACCAGCAGGTGATTTGATTCAATCCGAAAGTTGATATGCTGCAACTGGTTGTTATTTCACGCAGCAATCAAACAGCATCGCCAACTTCAGCGTATTCGCTGCGACCAAAAATTGCTTCAGCTTCGCAGTAATACTTGAACTCCAGTATATTGTGGAAAGGGTCTTCTAAGAAGAAAGTACGGTGCTCTGTAGGCAAACCGACAAATCGCCGTCTCGGTTCTTGATAGAAATTTAACTTGTTTTGCTGGGCTTTTTCTAGCAACGCTTCCCAGTCAGCTTCGGAAGTAAAAATTAACCCAAAATGCCGAGGATAGATGCCTCGCTGAGGCGTCAAAGGTTCGCGGCTGACGTGGGCGACAATTTGATGGCCGCACAAACCCATAATCGCAGAATTAGGCGATTCGCGACCTAGTTCGCAGCCGAGCCCGTCTACATAGAACGCTTTTGTTTGGGCAATATCGGTCACGGGGAAGGCAAGATGAAATAAGACTTGGTTCATGGAGGTACTAAATGCAGAATTCAGAATTGTTCTTTAATTATTTATCTTGGTCTAATCCTTGGTTGGTGGCGATCGCCCTAAATACAGTTTTACTCACGATCGCCACCATAGCTCCTAAAAAATTGCTCACTCCCGCTGGCCAATTTCACGGCTGGGGGCTGGGCGTCCTCATCTGGGGCTGTTTGGGATGGCAAGGCTATGCTGTCGTGATGTTTTACTTTCTTGTCGGATCGGGAGTTACCCGCATCGGCAAAGCCCAAAAAGAAGCAGAAGGCATAGCCGAAAAGCGTTCAGGCGCCAGAGGCCCCGAAAATGTCTGGGGTTCGGCTTTAACCGCTACTTTTTGTGCTCTGGGAGTTTTGGCATTATCTATTTTAGCAGAGACAGGCAAAATGTCTGTTTTAGGAGAGACAGCAAAGATGGCTGTTTTAGGAGAGACAGGCAAGATGCCTGTGCCACAAGATGCTATTTCTCTGTTATTGCTGGGTTACGCGGCGAGTTTTTGCACCAAACTTTCCGATACCTGCGCCAGCGAAATCGGCAAAGCTTACGGAAAGCGGACTTTTTTGATTACTAGCTTGCAGCCTGTACCTAGGGGTACGGAAGGGGCCGTTAGTTTGGAAGGAACGATCGCGGGTATTGTCGGCTCAATTTTGATGGCGCTTTTAAGTTGGGCAGTCGGTTTAATTGACTTGACAGGGATTGTTTTTTGTGTTGTTGCAGCTTTTATTGCCACGAACATCGAGAGTGTGATTGGGGCGACGGTGCAATCAAAGTTTGAGTGGCTCACCAACGAGGTAGTAAATTTTTTCAATACACTCATAGGAGCGATCGCAGCGATTATTTTAGCGGCAACCTGGAGAGCTTTTTTAACTTAGGAATGAGAATTAAATAACTTCCACTCTTGAAAGTGGGATGGGCGTCCCGCCCGTCCTTTTTGGACGGGCGGGACGCCCATCCCACAATAACAATTAAAATTGTAAGTTATTTAATTCGCG
>NZ_JAUBOZ010000154.1:0-12880 GCF_036700475.1 Microcoleus sp. T2B6
GTAACAGCGACTTGGAGCAAGTTTGGATGTTGGCTGAGTGCTGCTTCGATTTCTCCGAGTTCGATACGAAAACCGCGAACTTTGACCTGATTGTCGATGCGACCCAAAAACTCGATGTTACCGTCTGGTAGATAACGTGCCTTATCTCCAGTTTTATACAGGCTAAAACCTGGTTTATCGCTGAAGGGGTTGGGGATAAATTTTTCAGCCGTCAAATCGGGACGGTTAAGATATCCTCTTGCTAATCCAACGCTGGCAATATGCAATTCCCCATGAACGCCTATAGGAACGGGTTGGAGATAGCGATCGAGAATATAGATTTGGGTGTTGTCAATCGGACGACCAATTGGCAGCACGTCCATGCCTTCAAAGCATTGGGCAACGGTAGCGCAGACAGTGGATTCAGTTGGCCCGTAAGCATTGAAGAAACGCCGTCCCACAGCCCATTGAGCGACTAAAGAAGCCGGACATGGCTCTCCCGCGACGATGATATTCTGCAACGCTGGCAACTTTTCACTGGGCAGAGCAGCAAGTGCTGATGGCACAAGAGTAAGATGGGTAATCCTCTGCTCTTGCAATAGTCGCAGCAAAGGTAATCCCGGTTGCAACGACTCTCGCGTTCCCAGGCAAAGCCGTGCCCCCGAACACAGAGCCATGACAATTTCCGAGATAGAGGCATCAAAACTGAATGTTGCTAACTGGAGAACGCGACTATCTGGCTGCACATCAAATAGCTTGATTTGTGCCTGCGCTAGGTTGCACAAGCCTCGGTGAGCAATGAGAACTCCTTTGGGCTTTCCGGTTGAGCCAGAGGTGTAAATTACATAGACTAAGTTCTCTGGCGTCACGTCACTTTGGGGAGGAAGTTCGGGCATCACAGAGATTTCTTCCCAATCAGCGTCCAAGCAGACTATCCGTGCTTGATGTTCTGGTAACGAGGCAACCAGTTTTTGTTGAGTGAGTAAAACTGGCAGTCGTGAATCCTCGAGCATATAAGTGATGCGCTCAGTTGGATAGGCGGGGTCTATAGGGACATAAGCACCACCTGCTTTGAGTACGCCTAACAGTCCTATAATCATCTCAAAGGAACGTTCTACGCAGATTCCAACCAAAACTTCTGTCCCTACACCCAGCGTTTGGAGGTAATGTGCTAACTGGTTTGCCCTGGCGTTCAGTTCCCGATAGGTCAGTTGTTCCCCTTCAAAAACTACTGCCACCACATCAGGTGTTAGAGCCGTTTCCTCTTCAAATAACTGATGGATACACTTATCCTGGGGATATTCTTTTGTAGTGTTGTTCCACTCAAAGAGCAGTTGATGTCGCTCTGGTTGAGTAAGCAATGGTAATTCTGAAATTGGTTGCTGTGGATTAGCTGCGATCGCCTCCAGTAAAGTCTGGAAATGTCGGGCTATGCGAGCAATTGTCTCGTCATCAAACAAATCAGTATTGTATTCCCATTCTGCTACCAATCCAGAGGTTCTATTCTCCATTGATAGGGTCAAATCAAACTTAGCTATGCCAATTTCTACTGGATATGAGCTTACCGTTAACTCAGGCAGTTCAAAAGAAGGAACCAGAGCATCGTCAAGGGCAAACATCACCTGAAATAGTGGTGTATAACTTAAGTCTCGCGTGGGACGTAATGCCTCTACCAACTGCTCGAAGGGTAGGTCTTGATGCGCGTAAGCCCCTAGTGCAACTTCCCGAACTCGATTGAGTAATTGTTCAAAATTAGGGTTGCCCGACAGGTCAGTACGCAACACTAAAGTATTCACAAAAAAGCCAATCAGTCCTTCTATTTCCTGTCGATTCCGATTAGCAATTGGCGTACCTACTATAATGTCATCCTGCCCTGTATAACGATAAAGCAAGGTTTGAAACGCTGCCAATAGCAACATAAACAAAGTGATTCCTGTTCGCTTGCTATAAGCAACAAGTGCCAAACTCAACTCTTGAGAAATCGCAAACGATTGATGCGCTCCTTGAAAAGTCTGAACAGCAGGTCGCGGTCGGTCAGTAGGTAATTCCAATAAAGCTGGATCGTCTAATAGTTGTTGCTGCCAGTAATTAAGCTGGGTTTCTAATATTTCTCCTTGTAACCACTGCCGCTGCCAAACAGCAAAGTCAGCATATTGTATTGGTAACTCTGGTAAACGTGGAGACTTTCCAGAGCAGAAAGCTGTATAAAGTTCAGTTAATTCTTTTACGAATACCCCTAGCGACCAACCATCAGAAATAATATGGTGCATGGTGAGCAGTAAAACGTATTTTGTTTCACCTAGCTGTAGTACCGTACCTCGGACTAAAGGCTCTTGTTCCAGGTTAAAAGGTCGATTCGCTTCAACCTTCGCCAATCGTTGCGCCTCGATTTCTCGCTCGGTTTCTCGAATATGCAACAAGTTCACCACTTGTAGCTGACAATCGATACTAGAAGCAATAACTTGAACAGGTTGACCTTCTAATGTGGTGAAGTTGGTGTGTAAAACTTCATGTCGCTGGATAATTTCTTGAATAGCCCTCTCTAAAGTCACTATATTAAGCTGACCGAAAAGACGCAACGCGAGCGGGATGTTATAAAATGCACTTTCTGGTTGTAATTGGTCGAGGAACCACAACCTCGCTTGAGCGAACGATAATGGGATAGGCTCTGACCGCTTAATTGGTATAAGAGGCAAAGCTTCTTGTGATTGTCCGTTCTTGAGCGAATTCTCAACTCTAGAGGCTAATTCGGCAATCGTGGGAGCTTCAAATAAACTGCGGAGTGGTAATTCAATGCCAAATGTATCGCGCATCCTTGAAATCACTTGAGTCGCCAATAAGGAATGTCCGCCCAGTTCAAAGAAATTGTCCTGAACGCCCACAGCAGATTCAATTGAGAGGATGTTCCCCCAAATGCTGGCTAACATTTCCTCAATGGGAGTACGAGGGGCAACGAAAAATTTTTCCTGTTCTTTCCGCAAATCAGGTGCGGGTAAGGCTCGACGGTCTACTTTGCCATTGGGTGTCAGGGGTAGTGCCTCCAGCACCACAAAAGCACTCGGTATCATGTAATCAGGCAATTGCTGTTTAAGGAAATAGGGCAGGTCACTAATTCTGGGTACTAGATCCTGACATAGGACAATATAGGCGACTAATTGCTTGTCGTTTGTAGCGTTTTCTCTGACTATAACTACAGTTTCCCTTATAGCTGGGTGCTGCGCGATCGCTGCTTCAATTTCGCCTAATTCGATGCGGAAACCACGAATTTTTACTTGGTTGTCTATACGACCGAGAAATTCGATGTTACCATCTGGAAGATAACGTGCTAAATCAACTGTTTTGTAGAGGCGGTCAGAGGGTTTATTGCTAAAAGGGTTAGGGATAAATTTCTCTTGGGTTAAATCGGGACGATTGAGGTAGCCTCGTGCTAAACCGACGCCGGCAATGTGCAGTTCTCCAGGAATACCGATGGGAACGGGTTGAAGATAGCCATCGAGAATATAAATTTGTGTGTTCTGAACAGGTTTACCAATTGGTGTGTTTCTGTAGTTCTCGATTTGAGGGTGAACAGAATACAGAGTGGCACAAACTGTAGCCTCAGTTGGGCCATACCCATTGATGATTAGTAATTCAGGAACTTTTTCTACAATTTCTACTAACAACCGTTCATAAATCGGTTCTACTCCAACTAGCAATCTTTGCAAAAATAGCTTAGATTCTAAAGGATTCAGCCACTCCACCATTTCCTTGACCATAAATGGAGGAATATAGGCACTGCGAATCTGGTTAGTAAATAGCCATCTAAAAAATGCTTCGCTGTTCAGCTTTAAATAGTCTGAGGGAATCAATAGTGACCCACCAAATAAGAGAGGCGTAAAGATTTCATAAACTGAAACATCAAAGTTAATAGAAGTCCATAAACTACATTTATCTCCAATAGAAATTGGCTTGCGGCTTTGAAAGTCGTCTAAGAGATTCAGTACACCTGTATGATTACAACAAACCCCTTTTGGCTTTCCTGTTGAGCCAGAGGTGTAGATAACATAGGCCAAGTTTTTTGGTGTCACGCAAGTTATGATAGGCAGTTCACTCTCCTTAGAGATTTCTTCCCAATCAGAATCTAAGCAAATTACTTGTGCTTGATGTTCTGGTAACGAGGCGATTAGTTGTTTCTGAGTCAATAGAACTACTAGCTGCGAATCATCCAGCATATATGCGATGCGCTCAGATGGGTAGGCAGGGTCTATCGAGACATAAGCACCACCCGCTTTGAGAATGCCTAAGATTCCTACAATCATGTTAAAGGAACGCTCTACGCAAATACCTACCAAAACTTCTAGCCTTACTCCTTTCGCTCGTAAGTAATGTGCTAACTGGTTGGCTCTGGCATTCAATTCTCGATAAGTCAGTTGTTCCTCTTCAAATACCACTGCCACAGCATCAGGCGATCGCTCAACCTGTTCTTCAAATAACTGATGGATACACTTATCTTGAGGATACTCAATTTCTGTGTTATTCCACTCGACTAATAGCTGATGTCTCTCTTGTTCTGTCAGCAGAGGTAATTTAGAGATCGCCTGTTTGGGATTGGCTGCGATCGCCTCCAGCAAGGTTTGAAAATGACCTGTCATTCGAGCGATCGTGGCATCATCAAACAAGTCGGGATTGTATTCCCATTCTCCAATTAGCCCCGATGAAGTCTTTTCTATAAACAAAGCCAAATCAAAGTGTGTTATGCCAGTTTCTACTGCTAATGGACTTACCCTTAAGGCTTCCATTTGGATTTCAGGTAATTCATCGAGCAGCATGAACATCACCTGGAACAGTGGCGTGTAACTCAAAGAGCGTTCTGGCTGCAATATCTCTACTAATTTCTCAAACGGTAGCTCTCGATGAGTGTATGCTTCGAGCGTTACTTTTCGCACTCTAAACAGTAACTCCTCAAAGCTTGGGTTTCCTGCTAAACAAGTGCGTAACACTAACGTATTAACAAAATACCCAATCAAATCCTTAAATTCGGAGCGATCGCGATTCGCAATGGGCGAACCTACACAAAGATCGGTTTGCCCAGTATAACGGTAAAGTAATGTTTGAAACGCCGCTAACAGCGTCATAAAAATAGTCACTTTTTGCCGCCGACTTAAACCGATCAGAGCCTGGGTGAGCGGCTTGGAAATGACAAATCTATAATGTTTTCCTCGAAAGGTTTGTGTAACTCCTCGCGCTCGGTCGGTGGGCAGTTCTAATAGAGGAGGTGCATCTATTAGTTGTTCTTTCCAATAGGTTTGTAGGGAATCTAATACCTCACCTGTCAAGTATTGCTTTTGCCAAACTGCAAAGTCGGGATACTCAGCCGGGAGTGGCGGTAAGTCTTGGGATAAGTCATTGTAGAAAGCTGCTAACTCCCGCCACATGATGCCTAATGACCAACCATCCCAGACAATGTGGTGAGTTCTCAGCAAGAATATATGCTCTGTGTCTGTTAGCTTAAGTACACTCCCTTGGATTAAAGGGTCGCTAACTAGGTTAAAGGGCTTTTGGGCTTGTTCCGTTGCTAATCGTTGGACTTCTATTTCTTTGTCACTAGCAGGTAGCTTGCTTAAGTCTATGACTGGCACTGTCAAAATCAAACTTTCAGCAATGACCTGAACGGGCTGCCCGTTAACCGTCGCAAAGTTGGTTCGTAAAGCTGCATGGCGAGCGACGATCTTGTTCAGGCTTTGCTCTAGTACAACGATGTTCACTACGCCCAAGAATCGGAGAGCAAATAGTTCGTTGTAAGAAACGTTATTTGGGTCTAACTGGCTCAAAAACCACAGTTGTTCTTGAGGAAAAGACAGAGGTATATCCCGTTTTTCTGCGAAAGGTACAATTGTTTGGTTAGTATCGTTCGCGCTTGTATTGGTCTGGGACAGCAACGAGATAACTTTTGCTTTATGCAATACCAGTAAGTCCCGATCTTCCGATGTCATTACCCCCTTTGGAGCGCGAAAACGCAACGTATCGCCCTCTAGCCACAATTTGACACCGCGTTCGGCAAGTTCAGCTAAAAATTGATTGAGATTCATAGTGCGCCCTCCTCCATCTCATAGGAACGGAGTTCGCCACGTCTGCGGACATCCAGCGTCGCGCAATGGAAAGAACCCATGAAAGGATAGTAGCTTTCAAACTCACAAGGAATGGGTTTAAACCCCCAGTCTTTTAATGCTTGAATCGTGGATTCCTGTGATTTCTCCACGATAACTCGCTCTTCGTCGAGACTGAGTACATTCATATTGACCCACTGACTGATCACTTTTGTGTCATAAAGTGTCATCGGCGTTCGGTTCGGTTTAGGTGCCAGCAGGATATCCCAAGATTTGAAGTAGTCAGGCAAATTGTCAACATCTATGAAAAGCGGATTTACTAACACCTTTCCAGGAGCGAGGGGAACTAGAGTGGTGTCAATATGCAAGGCTTGTGGGCAAAGTGACTGAAGCTCGTGAACTCGATATTCATCGCCCAGGTGCCGTCGCACCCATTCGATCCCAAGACTGTTAGTGACGTGACTCTTCTGGACAAAAATATCCCGTCCAAAGCGTACAAAGTCTGCGGCATCAAACGTTGGCTCAAACTCAGTGATTACAAAGCGCCTTTCCTCACCTGGAGCGGGAGTTTTGTAATCTGGGTCATATTGTGCATCGAGTAGTTGTGGTTTGGGGGCAGCAACCCACTTGGCTCCTCCCTTTAAGTATTCTTTAAGTAGGGAGCGATAAGCCCATGACTCGAAATAACGACTGCGATCGGCCATTGGAGCTTCAATAATCTCATTCCCAATTACCAAGAAAACGTCGCGGGGATTGGCTGAACAAAAGCCATTAATTACTTCCCAATCAGGTGTGCGGAAGGAAGCAGAATAATCAACAACATCAGGCCGACGTACAACAACTCCTTCCGATTCAAGAATATGAGCAAATTCCTCGACGCACTTGCTAGCAGCCTGAACGAGCCACTCTGGATAGGGAAGCGGTTGTTTCTGCGTTCGCTTGGCTAAGCTCTCCAGTTGTTTTTCTTGACCGGGAAGCACTGTAGCGCGATGGATGGTATGCCAAGAGGGAACCATCGCCCCATCGACGATGCCAACAATAACTTCTTCAAGTGGGTCCCATTCATTGTAAGAACACACGGGAGATGGATTGCTAACTGTGCTTTTTGGCTCGAAAGATTTGACTGAGGCGAATTGAGTGAATGTACTTTTTTCTAAAGATTTAAGCTTCTTGTTTGGCTGCGCCGTGCGTAAAAGTTCTAATTGTTGAGACATTAGTTGAGACATTACTTGAAGCTGCTGGGAGATAATTTTTTCTAGATTTGTCTCTGGCTCTACGTTTTCATTGGGTTCATTCATTACTTTATCTTTGGAAAAGGCTATGGGTAAGTTCAATGCTTTTGTTTGAGCTAATTGTGGGGAGATTTTACTAGATTCTAAATAGGTTGTAGTTGCGCTAATCGGACAGATATCGCTTTCTTTAGAGCTTTTTTGTGACGGTTCCAAGGACATATTTTGCTCAATATAGGTAGCCAAAGCATCAATTGTTTCCAACTTTTCAAAAAACTGGTGAGCTTCTACCTCAACTCCAAAAGTGGTTTGAATGCTTCGCATAGCTTCTAAAAGAAGTAGTGAATCAATCCCCAGTTCTAAAAAGGTGGCAGAGACATCTATTTCTTTGACTTCTATGTGTAGCAACTTTGCTACTAAAGAAAGTAATTTTGAGCCAATGCTATCTGAGCGTGTGGTTTTTAATTCTGTATCTTCCTGTTGATTCTGAGCGGAGATGTCTATCTTTAAATTAGATACTTCTATCTCTGATTCTTTTAGAGCCATTTTTTCAGCATATTCATGTAGCGCCCGACGATCTACCTTGCCATTAGGTGTTAATGGCAGGGCATCTAACATCAGGAACACTCCTGGAATCATGTAATCTGGCAGTTTTTCAAAGAGAAAACCGCGCAGGTTGCTGCGAGAAATCGCCTTGGAGTCTCTTGGGACAATATAGGCTGCCAGATATTGGCGGTCTGCAACATCTTGTTGCATGACGATCGCGGTTTCTAAAACTGCTGGATGTTGTCTCAACACTGCTTCAATTTCGCCCAGTTCGATCCGGAAACCACGCATTTTTACTTGATTATCAATCCGACCTAAAAACTCGATGTTACCATCTGGTAAGTAACGGGCTAAATCACCTGTTTTATAGAGGCGAGAACCCACTTCATTGTTAAAGGGATTGGGAATAAATTTCTCATCGGTCAGTTCTGAACGGTTGAGGTAGCCTCGCGCCAACCCCACACCAGCAATATGCAATTCTCCGGGAACACCGAGCGGAACGGGTTGAAGATAGCGATCGAGAATATAGATTTGGGTGTTGTCAATGGGTCGTCCAATTGATAGCACTTCTGTACCTTTAAAACATTGTGCAATAGTAGCGCAGACAGTAGATTCAGTTGGACCGTAGAGATTGAAGAAACGCCGTCCATTTGCCCATCGCTCCACCAAAGAAGGAGGACACTCCTCTCCCCCTACAACCATATTCTCTAAAGCTGGTAATTCCTCATCAGGCAAAACCGCAAGCACAGATGGCACAAAGTTAGCATGGGTGATTTTTTGCTCCTTCAATAGCTGGAGCAACGCTGGCCCTGGCTGCAATTCTTCTCGCGTTCCAAGACAGAGCTTGCCCCCCGCACAAAGAGCCATCACAATTTCCCAGATAGAAGCATCAAAGCTAATGGAAGCAAACTGGAGAACGCGGCTATCCGGTCGCACGTTAAATAGCTTGATTTGTGTCTGAACTAGATTGCACAATCCTTGGTGAGCAATAAGAACTCCTTTAGGTTTTCCGGTTGAGCCGGAGGTATAGATTATGTAAGCCAAGTTTTCCGGTGTCACGTCAGTGATCGGAGGAAGGAAGGACATCACAGAGATTTCTTCCCAATCAGCGTCCAAGCAGACTACCCACGCTTGATGCTGTGGTAACGAGGCGACCAGTTTTTGTTGAGTCAATAGAACTGGTAGTTGCGAATCATTGAGCATATAAGCGATGCGCTCAGATGGATACGCAGGATCTATGGGAACGTAAGCACCACCTGCTTTGAGAATGCCTAAGATTCCCACGATCGCATCAAAGGAACGTTCGACACAGATGCCTACCAAAACTTCTGGCTTTACACCTAGCGATCGCAGGTAAAGTGCCAGTTGGTTTGCCCTTGCGTTCAATTCTCGATACGTCAGTTGCTCCCCTTCAAAAACTACCGCCACAGCGTCAGGTGTCCGTTCTACCTGTTCCTCAAATAGCTGGTGAATGCAGCGATCGTGGGGATATTCTGTGGTTGTATTATTCCAATCGTTTAATATTTTATGTCGTTCGGCTTCTGTCAAAAGCCGGTGGTCAGAAAGTTTATCTTTAGTGGCTTGCATGATGATTTTACCTAGTCAATGAATTGAAAGCGAAGATGCACGGTTTATTGTTGTAAGGGTGATTCATGAACCACCCCGATTCAGCAAAATCAAGCAAAAGGAACCGAGAACAGGACACCGCCCTCGGTATAAGGCGCTTGCAAAGGGCTAACAGGAATACCCGGGAAGTTGCGATCGCTCATTTCGCTGTAGTTCCCCACTGCGGAAATCGCATTCAAAGCAAAATTATTCGACAAACCCAGACTTTCACCCACATTTCCTTCCACTCCCAAAAAGCGCCGGACAACTGGATCTGAACTATTGACGGCTTCAGCTACATTTTTAGAAGTTAAACCCAGTTCTAACGCTTCATAAAGAGAATAAGTAACTCCAGAAACCACATCCTTCCACTGGGATTGATTCTCGTCCACCACCATTGCTAAAGGCTCCTCTCCCAAAACTTCTGGAAATGGCTGATGCTGGTCTCGCTGCTCTGGGGGTAAGGTCAGAAGACGAGAGATAATCAGACTTCCATCGCCGGTAATCGCATCCAATTCGCCCTTGATATAACTATCAAATAGGGTCGGGAAGCTATCTAAGGCTACGATTTCCGCATTAATGCCCGAAGCACTCAACTTTTCTCGCAGAGTTGCCTCAGAAGTGGTATTTGCAGTCACGCCAATTCGGCGACCTGCAAGCTGTTCAAAAGAGGTAATTCCGCTGGCGGTTGGTGTTGCCACAAATTGAGCATCGTAAATATTAATGGGGGCAAAATCTACCCCCAGCAAAGCATCCCGCTTGAGGTTGAGGGTGGCATTGCGGCTAGTTACATCAACGATGCCATTGGCGACATCGCTGAAGCGCTGAGCACCCGTTTTCTGAATCACGAATTCCACTGCGTTGGGGTCGCCAAATAGGGAAGCTGCTAGTCCCCGACCCAAATCGACATCAAATCCGCTTAAGTTGCCGTTGGCGTCAGAAAAACCGAGTCCAGGTGCATCATTTCTCACCCCAACGCGCACGAACCCCCGGTCTAAAACTTCCTGTAAAACGTTGCGGTTGTCGTTATTTACCAAGGGTACACTTAATTCGTCAGTCCCGGAAAATGGTGGATAATAAAGCAGTCCCCCAGGCTCGACAAACATTAGTTCATTGAGCTGGCGCGGCAGCACTTCGGGATTGAAATTGCGATTGTAAATCTCTTCGTAATTACCAATTTGTTGGATAACTTTCAACGCAAAATCATTTTTGAGTCCCAAAGATTCTCCTAACTTCCCTTCCACGCCTAAGAAGCGCTTACTGGCAGAATTTCCATCAAGAAATTCATTCACATTCTGGGAGTTAATGCCAAAGAACTCGGCTTGGATGGGAGCGTTGACCACCCAGCGCACCACATCAGCCCATTCAGACTGATTTTCCGGCACAATGAGTGCTAAAGGCTCTTTAGAAATGGCTTCATCCAGGATGACTTGATTTCCCGGATTGGATAAGGTGGGAATGCGATTGCTCAGCACCCCGCGATTAATCGAAACTGCCCCCAATTGTCCCGCATCGTAAGCGCCAACCTGAGCATCTTGTGAGGGGAAAGTTTGGATGTTGAGGGCGATTCCGGCACGTTGGGCGGCATCTATTAAATTTTGCTGAGAGCGCGTTCCTGCTAATACGCCGATGGTTGTTGCTGATAACTGCTCAACAGAACTAATTCCACTATTACCACGCACCAATACCGCTTGAGTGTCGAAGAAAACTGTAGGCGAATAATCTACTCCTAAACTGGCATCGCGGAGCACAGATTGAGTGGGCAAAGTGGCGGCGATATCCACTGCGCCACTGGCAACACTATTAAAGTCTTCACCTGCCTTGACGACTACGAATTCTACTGCATTCGGGTTCCCAAACAAAGCAGTGGCAATGGCGCGACTAAAATCAATACCCATCCCACTAAATGAACCATCGGCTTCTCGGTTGCTAAATCCGAGTGCATCCTCGTTAACTGCAACCCGCACAAACCCGCGCTTTAAGATTTCTTGAAGTTGAGAGCCTGTGGGTGTTATACTGGCAACGGGCGATCGACCTTCAGCCGCTCCAAACCGCGCATAATGTTCAAATCCGCTTGAGAAACTACCGTTGGCAACTGCTGCTGCTACCTGGGGGTTAGCATCTAGATAAAATTGCTCGTTGAAGGAAATTTGTGGCGTTCTTTTTTCAATAAAACCAAACTTTACCCAATGCTCGAAGCCGTTGGGAATAATGCCTGAAGCTACGGCTTGTGCCACGTCGGGATTTTCTTGCAGATAGGTGCTTTCGTTGTAGTTAAGAATGGTCATACTCCTGTAATTCGATAATTTGTGTTCTCAATTGGCAGGGATTCGGATCAACGCTGAATTCTGCTCCAACCGCAGCCTATTCCGGCACCTTGCTATTGTTGGATGGTTTTGTTAAGCAATAGGTGAATTATGCTATTGCTGTTGTGTTAGCCGAACCCTCGCCTTCACTTAGAAAACAGTCAACTGCACCCACTGTTCTCCCAATCTTTCAGCACCTTTCAAAAAGTTGGCTCAGTACGAAATTTCTTGCCGGACGCTGCTATTGCACCCATACGTCCGCTCTTGAATGCCTTGGCAGCAGTAATACTCGGATTTTTCGAGCCACTACCCCCTGTAGATTCAATTTAATCTTTTGGCAAGCTTTACTCTTCAGCTTATTTATTTGTCATCTATCTCTAGATATATTTAAGATAACTCTTTGGATAGATGCTTGTCAAGGGAAATCAATAAAACTTTTGTAAAGAAAAGGTCATGGAAGGTAAAATTCAACATTTCGTTGTTTAGACGTGAGTAATGTAGAAAAAGGTTGAGAAGAAATGCCCCCATTTACATTTACTTCTAGAGCAAATAGTTCTTGAGATAATTTATACATCCTTATATCATTCGTTCATAGGGGATTTACTGATCTAACAATGATGTACGCACTATTCTGTAAATCACGAGCTAAAAAATAGCCGTAATTGCACGCTCGACGTGCGATCATACACACTCTGAACTATAGCAATCCTAATTGATTTTCTCGCTTCCGAAAAATTGAAGTCCTTGCTAGACAAGGAGTCTAGCAAGACAAGGGGCCATTATCTTTTGAGACTCAGATCGGATTGCTATATATGCTAGTAATTAAGTAGAAGTCCCTTTTGTAGCGTTAAACCCTGATTATAACTGTATCGTTCAAAAGCTATGAAAGTCTCTTAATTGCTTCCACAGGCTTTGAGACGGCATCTTATCTGTATGATACTTCCTCTCCCCCGCCTTTGTAAGTCGGAAAAGTCGGATCGTAAAGTCGGAAAAGTCGGATCTTCCATAATCTATCGAGCTCAGGTTCCTACAACTTTAGGGAACTGTGTAGGACTGGTGCAGGACAGCTATCAAAACCAGACAATGCTATGGCTGCGGTGGTGGGACACCGAGGGCAATTTGCTGCTGA
>NZ_JAUBOZ010000155.1:0-12822 GCF_036700475.1 Microcoleus sp. T2B6
CCCACTCCCACTCCCCCCGAAATCTCCCCCTCCCCGACTCTCCCAGTCCCCAACCCGCAAAGGCCGACAATCCGGGTAGACTTAGAACGCTTAACTGAATTGGTGAATTTAGTCGGGGAATTAGTCATCAACCGTACAAATTTAGAACTTCAAGAATCCGAACTGCGCGGCGAAGTCAAGCGCATCCGCCGCAATATCGTAGATTTGAACCAATTCGGCGGCCAGTTGCGAGAAGAATACGACAGACTGAGCTTTGCAGAGTGGAGAGGGGGAAACGGGAACTCTGGATTGGGAAAACTTGCAGCAGCAGAAACAGAATTCCCCATGATTGCTAACGGCAAATCCTCTCCGCTTCATGCTCACTTCGATATCTTAGAGATGGATCGTTATACAGAGTTCCACTCGACAGCCGCAGAAGTCATCGAAACTGCCCAAGCAATTTCTCAATCCGCCACCAAATTAGACACCTTAGCCATGAAATTCGAGCGCAGTACCGACCAACTGCGTCGCATTACCGAACAACTACGCAGTCGCGTCATGCAGTTGCGAGTCGTGAGTTTCAGTCGCGCCGTCGATCACTTGCCCAGAGCCCTCCGAGAGATGTGTCTCACATACGATAAGGATGTCAACCTGCTGCTAGTGGGAAGAGATACCAAAATTGACGAAAGTTTGCTCGATGCTTTGCGCGACCCCTTAATACACTTAGTGAGAAACGCTTTCGACCACGGCATCGAAATGCCCGAAGTTCGGAAAGCAAGCGGCAAGCCGGCCAGCGGTCAAATAGAAATAGAAGCCCGCCACCAAGGCGGCCAAACTATTATTACTGTCGCCGATGATGGCAAAGGCATTGACCCGGAAATGATTCGCCGTAAAATTGTCACAAAGGGTTTGGCTACGGAGGAACAAGCTCAAGAATTTTCCATTGCCGAACTCTACGATTTTCTGTTTTGGGCGGGTTTCAGCACTACTGAAGGGGTCAGCGACCTTTCGGGGCGGGGAGTCGGGCTCGACGTGGTGCGAACAAATTTGCGGACTGTGCGGGGAACTGTGAAGGTAGACTCTCGCCTGGGAAAAGGTACGAGTTTTATTATTAAACTGCCACTGCTGTTGTCGATTACTGATGCTTTGATGGTGAAAACCGATCACAATAAAATAGCAGTGCCGCTTGATGCAGTCGAGGAAATTCTGCACATTAAAGCCTCGGAAGTTCACATTGCCGGCAATCAGCCGATGCTGTGGTGGCGGGAGGAATTTATTCGTTTGGTGAGAATGCAAGATTTGCTCGAATACAGCGTCGTCGGGCCGGATGCCCCCTCTCCTGACCCTTTGACCCAAGAGGAAATTCCCGTCCTGGTTTTGGCTTCTACCGAAGGAATGCTGGCGGTGGCAGTGGAACGGCTGATCGGTCAGCAGGAAATAGTGGTTAAACCTTTGCCGCCGCCTCTATCCAAGCCTCGCGGCGTTTTGGGGACTACGATTTTGGGGGACGGGCGCGTGGTGAATATTCTGGATGTGGACGATTTGGTGGGCCAACCTGTGGTAAATAGTTCGATCGCCGCTATCTCCGGTAAAGTGCAGGAGATACCGGCGAGTTCGAGTCAGTCACCGCAGATTTTGGTAGTGGATGATTCCTATACAATTCGCCAGTTGCTGTCTCTGACGCTGACTCGTGCTCGCTACCGGGTGGTACAGGCTAAAGACGGCCTGGATGCCCTGGAAAAGTTGCAAAATGGTCTTGATTGCAGTTTGGCGATCGTGGATATTGAAATGCCCCGGATGGATGGATTTGAATTGTTGCGATCGATCAGATCGACCGAACGGTTTGCTAAGATTCCCGTAGCTATGCTGACATCCCGTAGCGGGGCAAAACATCGGCAAATGGCAATGGAATTAGGCGCCAATCAATACTTCACCAAACCTTACAGCGAAGCCCAACTTTTACAAGCTATCCCCAAATTAATCCACCACTCAATAATTTAATCCACAATCTCAAATTTCCAATCAAATAATCCCTAATCTCAAACAAAACTTAGGCAAAAAGTAATTGCACCCGCGAATAATAGTGGGAACTACGCACCCGACTCACCTACTAAAATCGAATAATCTAAAATCTAATACCAATTTTGTATGAGGCTGCATATATCTCGATCCCCCCTAGCCCCCCTTAATAAGGGGGGGACAAGATTCTTCTCAAAGTCAACCCCTACTCCCCAACAATCAGGGGGATTTAGGGGGATCGAGATATGATGTGCAACTTCACATTAAATTGGTATAAAATCCAATAATCTTCAATCCAATAATCGTCAATCTAAAATCTAAAATCTAAAATCTAAAATCGAATGACTCACGCCAATTACAATCGCCGATTTCGGAGCAAGAAACAAGCCACTGTTAGAATTGCCCCTAAAAAAATGGTTTCCTTTGAACTAGGAAATATTTACTATGCTGTTCCTATTGAGCGTGTGGAACGCATTGTTAAAAACTTTAATGTCTACGGTATTTTACCTAACGGTAATAGTTTACTGCGGCATCAAGAAGAACTGATTACCATAATTAATTTATCCACAATATTTCCCAGCAGTCCGAGCATTGCTGACTGCAAATACCTGATTATTTGTACCTTAAATAAAAGCGATCGGTTGGGGATTCCCCTTCCTAATATGCCAAAAATTTTGGAAATTACCGAAGAAAGCTTCTGCGAGATTCCAGAATTGTACCGTCAACAGCAACTGCCTCCGGTAATAGAAAAGTTAATTCGCGCACATGATGGTTCCGAAGTTTTTTATCTGAATTTCGATCTATTTAGCGAAATGTAGAGGGTTCACTTTTCGAGGTATCATACCATATAAATGGTATTTTGGCAAACAAAAAGTTAGAGATTTATGAAAAAACTCACAATAATGTCGATCGCCCTAGTAATTTTTGCAGCAACTCTCGATTTGCCGAAGGTGGGGCTGCAACTAAGTGCGATCGGGCAAATAGAAACACCCCAACCCATCCCAACACCCCAACCCATCCCAACACCCCAACCAATCCCAACACCCCAACCACAAACACCCCAACCACAAACACCCCAACCCATCCAAACACCCCAACAAATCCAAACACCCCCAATCCAAACACCCCAACCAAAACCAGCCGACCCCAAAAACCTCGGCTACGTCTCCCCAGAATTTGCCGAAAATTTCTCCCAGCAACAAATCGACCAAATCAACGCCAACGTCGAAACGCTGCTGCTAACTCAAAGCTGCTCCCGCTGCGACCTCCGAGCAGTAAAATTAGTTAACCTTAACTTAAAAAATCCCATCCTTACAGGAGCAGATTTATCAGATGCCAACCTCAGCGGTAGTCGCTTCGAGATATCAGATTTTGTCAACACCAATCTAGCTCGCACAAACTTAAGCGGAGCCGAATTAGTAGGAGCGAGAATCAGCAACGCTAACCTTAGAAAAGCTAACTTGACAAAGACAAATCTAGACGGTGCAGACTTGCGATTTTCGGACTTGAGAGATGCCAATCTTTCCGAGGCCAACCTCCGCAATGCTAATATAGATGGCGCTAGTATCGATCGAGCAAGCATGGCCGGCACCACAATGCCAGACGGCAGAAAAAATAATTAATAATAGAGGTAGTCTTATGTCGCCGATTAAACAACGCCTTCTCGAAGCGATCGAACGGACTCCTGAGCCACTTTTAGAGCAAACGCTGGCATTTCTGGAATTTTTGACCAGTCGGAAACAATCCGCGATCGCCCCAGACTTCGACTCAGATTTTGACTCAGATACCGACTCCAACGAGCAAATCCTCGCCGATCTGAAAGCCTCCCTCCACCAAGCCAAAGCGGGACAAACCTTTCCCATATCGGAACTCTGGGACGGTATCAATGTCTGATATGTCAGTCCAAGTCACATTCACGGTACTTTTCAAACGTCGCCTCAAAGGACTCGCTAAAAAGTATCGCCAAATTCAAACCGATATTCAGCCAGTCCTTGATGAGCTTATCCAAGGAAACTTCATAGGAAACCAGATTACAGGGACTCAATACACCGTTTACAAAGTCCGGGCTAAAAACAGTGATTCCCAAGTTGGTAAGAGCGGCGGTTATCGCTTGATTTATCAAGTTGAATCACCGACTCAAGTTGTTTTACACCTGATTTACTCGAAATCAGAACAAGCAAATGTCTCCGCCGAGGAAATCCAAACTGCGATCGCAGAATACCAAGCGAACCCAGACGAATAGGCCATTTTTCCAATCTAAACGCTTGCCCTTCTTGCTCTTTGATGCGCTCGCTGTCATCGTCAAAATCCGTGTCGTGCCTTCCTTCTGAATCAAACAGCCAAAAACCTCTGAATCACCTCATCACTTAACTCGCTAGTGCTTCCAGAAGCCACAATCCCGCCTTTTTGCATAGCATAATACCAGTCAGCTTGCCGCACAAAATGCAAATGTTGCTCCACCAACAAAACAGAAATTCCCCTAGTCGCAACCACACGGCGCACCGCAGCTTCAATATCTAAAATAATGGATGGTTGAATCCCTTCCGTAGGTTCATCCAAAACCAGCAACTGCGGCTCACCCATCAAAGCCCTAGCAATAGCTAACTGCTGCTGCTGTCCCCCGCTCAAATCACCTCCCAGGCGATCGAGCATAGTTTTCAAAACCGGAAATAACTCAAAAATTTCATCAGGAACTTCAGGATTTTTGGTTTTGGTTGGTTTCGCTTCCAAACCTAACAAAAGATTTTCTTTTACCGTCAAACGTGGAATAATTTCACGCCCTTGAGGCACATAACCAATGCCTAATCTAGCCCGCTGGTAAGTCAACTTAGAAGCAATAGATTCTCCGCCAAAAGCAATAGTGCCACTGCGCGGTTGCAGCAACCCCATAATCGTTTTTAGCATAGTAGTTTTGCCCACACCATTGCGGCCGATCAAGCAAACCATTTGCCCTGCCATCACGCTTAAATCGACATCGCGCAAAATGTGACTTTCGCCGTAGTAAACATTCAAATTAGAAACTTGTAGCATAATTATTTACTGTTGACGGTTGACTGTTGACTGTTGACTGTTGACTGTTGACTGTTGACTGTTGACTGTTGACTAATAACTATTCTTCAGGTTTGCCCAAATATACCTCAATTACCCGATCGTCATTTTGCACCTCATCCATAGTCCCCTCACACAAAACCGCACCCTGATGCAACACCGTAACCTGCCGCGCAATTTGCCGCACAAACTCCATATCGTGCTCAATTACCAACACCGAATGACTTTCGGCCAGCGAAATTAGCAACTCTCCAGTTAACATCGTTTCCTCATCCGTCAAACCCGCCACAGGTTCATCTACCAACAATAAATCAGGAGATTGAGCCACCAACATTCCAATTTCCAACCATTGCTTTTCCCCGTGAGAAAGCAAACCCGCCGAAATATCAGCCTTAGCAACTAAACCAATGGTTTCTAACAAACCCGCAACCGTGCGTTTTTCAGCAGCCGAAGCAGGCTTGAACAAAGTCGAAAAAACATTTTTATCGCGGCTGCAAGACAATTCCAAATTTTCGCGCGGCGTTAAATTCAAGTAAACTCGCGGCGTCTGAAACTTGCGGCCAATTCCCAAGCGCGAAATCCTATCTTCCGACAACTTGCGTAAATTTTGTCCCTTAAATAACACCCGGCCCTCTGTCGGCTGCACCTTCCCGGTAATTGAATCGAGAAAAGTTGTTTTTCCGGCACCATTGGGGCCAATAATAACTCGCAGTTCGCCCGCATCCATACTAAAATTTAAACCATTTATGGCTTTAAAACCATCAAAACTAACAGTCAAGTTTTCTATTTCTAATACTTTGCCATTCATAGGTGATTTCTCCGGGTAGGGTGCGTCAGTTAAAAGTCTCTGGGTAAGCCGGAAAATCTCTTGGCTGACGCACCTGACAGCGCTGATTTTCTCCGGGTAGGGTGCGTCAGTTAAAAGTCTCTGGGTAAGCCAAGAAATCTCTTGGCTGACGCACCTGACAGCGCTGATTTTCTCCGGGTAGGGTGCGTCAGTTAACAGTCTCTGGGTAAGCCGGAAAATCTGTTGGCTGACGCACCTGACAGCGCTGATTTTCTCTTAGAAGGTGCGTCAGTTAACAGTCTCTGGGTAAGCCAGGAAATCTGCGGGCTGACGCACCCTACACAAGCAGATAAATGGTTATTTTACTCTCAAGAAAAACTGCTCGAACTGCTCGACACTGGAGGTGGAGATGCAGCCATAATTCGCTCAGCTAACTTCGAGAGCGGCAGACTTTGCAAATACACTTTTCCAGGCCCGGTTAGCTTGACTAAAAACAAGCCTTCACCGCCAAATAGAGCATTTTTAAACCCGCCCACAAACTGAATATCGTAATCTACAGTCGGCGCAAAAGCTACCAAACAACCAGTGTCCGCTCGCAACACTTCGCCAACTCCCAAATTTTTCTCAACTATTGTTCCTCCCGCATGAACAAAAGCTAGCCCGTCACCCTGCAATTTTTGCAGAATAAAACCTTCTCCGCCAAAGAAACCGGCACCGAGCCGCTTGGTGAATGCTACCTCAATGTCAATGCCGTTGGCCGCACAGAGAAATGAGTCTTTTTGACACAAAAATTTACCGCCAAGTTGGCCTAAATCAAGGGGAATTACTTTACCCGGATAGGGGGCGGCAAAAGCTACGCGGGCTTTACGATTTCCGGCGTTGACAAAGGTGGTAATGAAAAAACCAGCTCCTGTCAGCATTCGTTTGAAACCTTGAAATAAGCCGCCGCCTGTGGATGTTTGCATTTGGATGTCGCCTTCCATGTATGTCATGGTTCCAGCTTCAGCCCTAACACCTTCTTTGGGGTCGAGTTCAATCTCGATGAGTTGCAAATCGTCGCCGTAGATTTTGTAGTCAATAATATCTGCCATATGTTGCCCCTCAAGTTAAAGAACGAAGCTACTTGCTACGGATATCTAAGTAGGTGGACATATATATTGCCTTTCCTCAGACAGAGATAAACGCAGCCTTTGCCAAGTCTATGGCGATTGCTTTGTTTGTCTGTTGTAGGTGACATTTATTTATGTCAGCCTCCTTCTAAATTACACGATATTTTTTCACTCAATGTTCAAGTTCTTCTTTTTCGAGCTGCACTTGGGGGTCTTGTTCCAGGCTGGGGTAAGTAGATGCGTACTTGGGTCTTCTGAACAAACTGCGGATTTGGTCGAAACCTTGATGTTGCAGCCATCCGACTAAGCCGTCGGGCAGCACTGTAACTACTATGAGGAATAGCGCACCTTGGAAAAACAGCCAAACTTCGGGGAATTGTTCGCTCAAGAAACTTTTGCCAAAGTTGACTAGCAGTGTTCCCAATATTGCTCCCGATAATGTGGCGCGACCTCCGACGGCGACCCAGATTACCATTTCAATTGAAAAGGCAATATCCATTGCTTTTGGCGAAATTATTCCGGTTTGTACGGTAAATAATGCGCCTGCAATCCCGGCTAAACCGGCGGAAATTGCAAAGACTAAAACTTTGTAGCCTGTGGGATTGTAACCTGAGAAACGCAGGCGCACTTCGTCGTCGCGAATTGCTACTAGCAGACGGCCGAAACGCCCGCTGGTCAGCCATCGGCAGAGAGCGTAAGTTGCTGCTAGAAATAGTATGGTGAGAATGTAGAAAATATATTGAGTATCTCGGTCATTTACTGTGGCTCCGAACAGGGTTTTAAAGTCGGTGAGTCCGTTGGTTCCGTTAATCAGTTTTTGCTGACCGTTAAAGAAGTTGAAAAATACAATGGTTGCTGCTTGGGTGAGAATTGAAAAGTAAACGCCTCGAATTCGATTGCGGAATACTAAATAACCTAAAAGTGCACCCAAGATGGCGGGGATGAGAACTATTGCTAATGCTGAGAAGGGAAATGAATAAAATGGTTGCCAAAACCAGGGGAGTTCGGTAACGCCGTAGAGGTTCATAAATTCTGGCAATTGACTGCTGGCGGTTGGGGGAATTTGCAGTTTTAGGTGCATGGCGAAAGCGTAGCCGCCGATCGCAAAAAACACCCCATGCCCTAAACTAAGTAAACCCGTGTATCCCCAAATCAAGTCTATGCCGAGGGCGGCAATTGCTAGTGCTAAAAATCGCCCCAATTGATTGAGCCGAACGTCGGGGAGTATTCCTGGGAGGAGTAAGATGAATGTGAGGGCGATCGCGCTGACAATTGCCGCTTCTTTTACCCAGGGTTTCTGATGTGTTTTCTGCATTTTTCGCTACACTCGCAGTTGTAATTTTTAATTTTCTACCGTCCGCCCTTTTTGCGGGAAAATCCCTCCCGGCTTCACTTGCAGAAAAGCCATAATTAAGGCGAATACCATTACTTTTGCCATGCTGGTTGTGGCGAAAAATGTGAAGAAGTCGGCTAAAGGCTTGATAGGAGCGAACATTAATGCTAAGGTTCCCGAACCGATCAGGTAATTGGCAGTGCCGATCGCCATCGCAGCAACTACACTCCCCACAATCTTGCCGACACCGCCCACAACCACCACCATAAACGTATCGACTATATAATTTTGTCCGGTATTTGACCCTACCGAACCAATCAAACTAATCGCGCACCCAGCGACACCTGCCAGCCCCGAACCCAAAGCAAAAGTCAGCGCGTCTACTTGTTCGGTAGGAATTCCCAAACACGCACTCATGCTGCGATTTTGTGTCACGGATCTAATCCGCAATCCCCACACAGACTTTTGCAAAAATAGGTAAATTCCCGCCAAACAAATTCCTGTCAGCACAATAATAAAAATTCGGGCGTAGGGCAACTGAAAATTGCCCAGCGGTATGCCGCCCCGCAACCATTTCGGTGCAGTTACGTCCACATTTTGAGCGCCAAACCAAGGTTGAGTTACTGCCAGTTTGTAAGTTTGCCCTAAAAAGGCGCTCACCGCCCAGGAAATACCCAAAGATAAAGGCAAAATTAGGGCGATAATTTTGTTACGAATGCGATCGAAATCCAGGCGAGATTTCAGCACCCGCAAACCGCCAAAAAACAGCAAACAAAACACCGCAATCCCAATTACCAGCACCCAACTAACGCTGCGGACAAACTGCTGCAAAATTAAACTTACGCCCCAAGTTGCCAGCAGAGTTTCTAGTGGCCGCCCGTAAAGATAGCGAATCACTCCGCGTTCGAGAATTAATCCTACCAGTGCAGCCACTAAAAAAGCTAGGGGAATCGCAAATAAAATATAGGTTTCAAAAGCAAATCCTCCGATACCTTTGAAGACATTTTGCACTACGAAAGTTGTATAAGCCCCTAGCATCATCAACTCGCCATGAGCCATATTAATCACGCCCATCAGCCCGAAAATAATCGCTAATCCCAGGGCGGCAATTAGTAAAACTGCGCCGATGCTAAGGCCGTTAAATAAACCATCTAATATCGCCAATTTTGTTACTCCTGCATCAAGTCGATCAACTTTGTTCGGGGATAATTAGGGGCGGGTTTTACCCTATTGGTGTCAACTTAGAACTAAAACCCTCTGTATATTTCGCTTGTAGCCGAGTCTAGATCCCCCTAAATCTCCCTTAAGAAGGGGAGTAGGGGTTGACTTTGAAGAGTCCAGTTCCCCCTTATTAAGGGGAGTAGAGATTGACGAAAGAATGCTCTTACTCCCCCCTTATTAAGGGAGTAGAGATTGACGAAAGAATGCTCTTACTCCCCCCTTAATAAGCAGGGCTGTTTCATTCTCTTGTAGGGGCTGCCCCCCGTGGCTGCCCCCATGTCCCAAACGCCTGTGAAGTCGTCTGTGGAGGGGGTAGGCACGGGGAGTAGGGGTAGCACTACCCCTACAAAATCGCGATTTTCTTGAGAATGAAACCGCCCTGCCTTAATAAGGGGGGCTGGGGGGGATCTCCGGGTTTAAAGACACACCCTAGGGGGATAAAAGATACGTTACCAACGTTAACCAAATTGGTATTAGCTACTTATGAAGCTTTGAACTTGCCACCTTTTGCGGGGTCTGACCAATCGCAAGCAAAGCCTTTTGTTTCAGCGACAAATTGATTCCAAGGCACCGGCTTCACTGCTTGTGGTGTAGCAAAAGCGATGTTAAATAAACCGTCGTCTCTAACTTCGCCCAACCGCACAAATTTAGAAAGGTGATGGTTAACATCCATCGTTACTGTGCCCCCCGGCGCGTCAAAGGTTTGACCCAAAGCGGCTGCCCGCACTTTTTCCAAATCGTCGGCTGTCCCTGCTTTTTCGACAGCTTGCTTCCACAGGTAAACCATGATGTAAGCTGCTTCCATCGGGTCATTGGTCACTCTATCTTTGCCGTATTTTGCCTTGAAAGCTTCCACAAATTTTGTATTGGCCGGAGATTCCACAGTCATGAAGTAATTCCAGGCGGCGTAATGGCCTTTAAGATATTCTACGCCGATCGCCTTTACTTCTTCTTCCGCAATACTGACCGACATTGACGGATATTTGTCCGGGCCCAAACCTGCACCCTGCAACTGTTTGAAGAATGCTACGTTACTGTCGCCGTTGAGAGAGTTGAAAATGACGCCGCCGTCTGGCAAAGCGGCCTTAATTTTAGTAATAATTGGCGTGACTTCTGTCCCGCCCAAAGGAATGTAATCTTCCCCAACTAATTCGCCGCCTTTGGCTGCTAGCTGTGCCTTGATAATGGTATTTGCCGTGCGGGGAAAAACGTAGTCAGACCCGACTAAGAAGAATTTTTTCCCTTTATTTTCTAGCAGCCAGTCAACTGCTGGTTCGATTTGCTGGTTCGGCGCCGCCCCAGTGTAAAAGATGTTCTTGGAACACTCTTGACCCTCGTATTGTACGGGATACCAGAGCATATGATTTTTTTCTTCAAATACTGGCAATACTGCTTTGCGACTAGCAGAAGTCCAGCAGCCGAAGACGGTGACAACTTTATCTTGGTCGATCAATTTTTTGGCTTTTTCGGCAAAAGTCGGCCAGTCTGAGTTGCCATCTTCTATTACTGCTTCGATTTGTTTTCCGAGGACGCCACCAGCTTTATTAATTTCTTCGATCGCTAATTGTTCGGCATCGACAACGCTTTTTTCGCTGATGGACATCGTGCCGCTCAAGGAATGCAAAATTCCTACTTTGATCGTGTTTCCGCCACCTGCTGCTGCTGGTGTTCCTGTTGAAGTTGGAGAAGGAGAAGCGGCGGGAGTTGCTGTTGGAGTTGGAGTTCTACAAGCTTTTAGAAATAAACTTGATGTTAGGGTAGCAGAACCGTATAAAAGAAATTTCCGCCGATCGAATCGCTTTGTCATTTTTTCTTGTTACTCTTGAACAGATGAGTCTGATGATTGAGAATAATAACACATAGTGACTTGATATTAAGACTCGCGCCAGCAGACTGTTGTATTTTTAGCTACAAAACTTATTGTTTTTGACAAAATGAATGTTTTGTGGGGATTGAGGGCAACTGCGGCAGAAACCGGGCGGATACCTTGTTAGATTTTAGATTGACTGATGACATCAGGGTTGAGATGACGCACTTACCGGATTTTTTTGGCAAACCGGGTTTAGACACCAAAATACGTCTTTTCAGCAATTAGTGTGACATTAGAAACCCGGTTTCTTTACATAAATTATCTTATTGATGCTACCTGTTAGGCAGCAACCGGGTCGATCGCACTTGCATAGAAAGCGGGTTTCTCGCTCTTTACAGGTTATTGATGTTAAAACTTAGGCAGCAACCGCGTCGATCGCACTTGCATAGGCGAGTATCAAAGCAAGTGACGATCGCACTTCGCTTGGAGTACGATCGTCACCTGTAGAAATGCCCCTGATTTATGGAGAATAGCGGACTCGAACCGCTGGCCTCTGCGGTGCGATCGCAGCGCTCTACCAACTGAGCTAATTCCCCTGATTGAGTTTTAATTTAGCATTTTAGATGCGAGATTGCCGAATCTAAAAGGCTGACAGGTTTTGCTTGCTCTCACGTTCGCAGACCGTCACTTACACTAGCACGTAACTGCTAAAAAGGTCAAGTGTTTTCCGCAGCCGGCTCAGTGGGGGCGATCGAGCAAAGTGCCGCCACTCTATCCAACTCTAAATCAGCAAAATAGTCCACCGTCCAATTAGCTTGGCGCTGGATCATGTGAAACGGGTAAGTGTGAGTTACGCCCGCCACCTGAATCCCCGCTTTTTTCGCCGCTTCAATCCCCGCAAAAGTATCTTCTATCGCCAAACACTCGATCGGTTGCAGGTTAAAGTCGGGATATTTCTGGTTGAGAAGTTCCACAGCCAATAGATAGCCGTCGGGTGCTGGTTTGCTCGCCGTCAAGTCGTCGCCTGCGACAATTAACTCAAAGTTTGCGGCCAAACCGGCCCGATTTAACACCAATTCTATATCCGATCGCATTGCCCCGCTAACTACGGCCATTTTCAGTCCGGCGGGCCGAATTTTATCAATAAATTCTGCCAAACCCGGATAAATCGGCAGTTTCTCCAAAGTATCTATTTGAGCTTTGTAAGCTTGGGCCTTGCGCTGCAGCAGTCGATCGAGATATGTTTCTGTCAGAAATCGTCCTCGGCGCTTGAGCAGTTCGGTAATGCAAGCGCGATCGCTCCTTCCCAAACAAATTTCTCGAAACTCCCCACGTTTGAGCTGGAGATTTTCATCGAGCATCAATTGATCGATGATTTTCTCGTGAATCGGCTCGTCATTAACAATCACACCATTAAAATCAAATAAAACTGCTTTTAGAGTCATTAGTCATTAGTCATTAGTCATTAGTCATTAGTCATTAGTCATTAGTCATTAGTCATTAGTCATTAGTCATT
>NZ_JAUBOZ010000156.1:0-12323 GCF_036700475.1 Microcoleus sp. T2B6
TAGTAGGCATTGACTTTTTATAAATATCATCATATTATACTATGCAATATGCGTTTTAGATGCTGAACAGCTTATCAGCCCAGATATGATAAATACAGCGCGGCAATTCAAGCTAAGAGATATTGGCAGCCAACGTGTTAATTTTCTTGTTGGAGACGGTATGAATTTGCCTTTTGCTGATGGAAGTTTTGATCTAGTTATGTCAGGCGGCTCGACTGCTTTTATTGATGATAAAAGAAAGGCTTTGAAGGAGTATACACGAGTCACGAAGACCTGGGGATTTGTAGCCGATATTAACTTTTACTATAAACAAAAAGCGCCGGAAGAGATTATTGGAAAACTCAACAGTGCAATGAATATCAATATAGAACCTTGGGGTAAAGACTACTGGGTGAACCTATATAAGGAAACTGAACTCGAATTGTACTATACGCACTTTAATGATGTATATGTTCCGTCGGATGATGAAATCATTACTTACTGCACAGAAATGAGTGCTTCGGTTACCGCTAATGCGGATACACAGCGCTTAATTAAGGAGCGTCTTATTGAACTGATGTCTCTTTTTACTGAGAATCATCGCTATCTTTCCTATGGAATATTTGTATTGCGGAAGCGGAATGAAGCCGAACAAATTTCTCTTTTCGGTTCATAACCTTTATGCCAAACCTAAATAATAGCGATATTCTTTTTCTTGAGTCGCCCGATTTTTATGCTTTGCGTGTCTTACTTGAGAATTTATATGGATTCAAAATTATCTTTTATTATCTACCCCCTTTTATCTCGTTCACATCACGAAAAGCTGTACTTGAAACCGAAAGCGGAACTTACTTTCTCAAAGAGAAACCACTATACTGTAGCAATAAAAGATCACGGGAGCTTGCGGTAGATTTCCAAAATTTTTTAAGTCAAACTCTAAAAACGGTTCCGGCCGTTCTGAGCACTCTTGATGATAACCATTACATACAGTGGAGTACGAGATTTTTTTTCTTGACCGAGTTCAAAGTAGGGCGTGTCTTTAATGGCTCCGAAACCGACATCGAGCACATACTTGATGCCTTGAAGAATTTTCAAGATGCTTCAAAAAAGTTTGACTCGGCAAGTAAATTTGGGCTAGATAATAAAAAAGATTCTTATCATACACTTAATTTTTTCCCTCTCCTTGAGAAAAAGGCTAAAACGAGAGCGGAAAAGACTAATCTGAAGCGGATTAAACATCTCATTAGTTTATTAAAAAAGGAATACGACACCATCCCTAGAACCAACTATCTGATAAGTCATGGCGATTTCGCACTTTTTAATATTCTTCTTGATGGTAAGAGTGTTGTCAGCATAAATGATTTTGATAACGTTGAACTTTTTCCGCGCGTACATGATTTGGCAGAATTTCTTGTCTCAGCCAGCCTCATCCATTATCTTGCTCCCATGAGTAACTTGCGATTGCCAGTCTTTTTCCGGCCGACTGAAAACATCTTTAATAAAGTTCTTGCTTTTTACGCGAGGCATTTAGAAATTTCCTCCGAAGAGATCCGGCTGCTTGCTATAACCTCTGAGATTATATGGCTTGAGATATTGTTACTCGCAGTTCTGAAGGAGGACTACACGGTGTTTGATATTTTGATAGCAATAAAAAACATAGAACAGGGCTATTTGCGCTTAAGGATACAACAAACCATGCACATGCTCAAGTGAAGGTTTTTGTGGCAATAAAACTAGCTTGTTTGAAAAGAACCCTCTTAGACATCTCTCAAAAAGAAATGGTTGACCGATCGCTCTGACGGGGTTACAACCCAGTCAAAAAATTGATAAAATAAAAGACATAGCCCTAGATGCGATCTTCTTGCACAAACCCAATGTCGAAACCTATGCCCGCCTAATGTTCGCGCTGATTCAGCAAGCCCTATTTAGAATTCAAGGTATTTTTGCACAAGTCGAACTGCAATATCGTAACTCGTTTCGCTTTGGAGATAGTTTTTATATTGTTCGATGAGTTTGGTGAACTCATCAATGGCTAATTTTTTCCTTTTATCGTTTGCCACGACACCGTGTGGATAGCCACGCCATTCGTGATTAGTAAGTAAATCTTTTTCGGTCGCAATAGCAAAAAGGTGTGCCCAGTTCGGTTTTTTCATGATGAAATTAATGCTTACACAATCACCAAAGGAATGCGTAGAGTGCCACCATCCTCGAGGCATAAATATGATATCACCTGGATGCTGTATTACCATAACCGCCGATTCCGGCATCTTTTCAGCTAGCGGTTCTTCGCCAATATATTGCAGTTGTGATTGATCAATTTGTCTTTTGTTTGCTGGCAGGCATATAGCGGTTTGATTCCTAAGTGCTGTATTTTCTGCATACGTCCATTCCTTTCGTTCTCCAGAAAGGAGGAAACTAATATTTAGATGGTAGTCAGAGTGCATTGGAACACCTGATATGCCAGAGGATGCGAATATCTCTGCCGTAAAAAACGGCACCCCGAAATCTTCAGCAAGACGTTCTGTCACCGACTGTACACTGGCAAAATAGTCCTCAATATCGCGAAAATAAATAGTATATCCGTCTTCCAGATAAGAAATTGCTTTGACTCCACCCTGTACATCGAAGGCAGAATGCTCTCGACTAATTAGCGAGACGCGCCCAGAATACTTAATGGCCAGTTTATCGAGAGTACAAAGTTCAGAAAGGAAAGATAACTTAGGAAATCCATCAGGAGTGCTCCTGATGATTGTGGGCTTATTTGTTAACCAGTAACTTGATATAAATTCTTCAGTTGAAAGTGGATGAACCAGCTCTTTTAAGCCGAACACTGTATTGTTATTTTGCATACAACCCGGTTCGAGATTATAAATGACATCAGAAATAAGCAAAAATTTTCTTTTTTAGTACATCGATTTGAATGAGGGAACCATACGGCATAGGGACTTGCGGATCGGTGTGTCCAAAATCCATATTTTGAACTACTGGCGCTTGTATATTGTATCGGCGAACTACTTTCAGTATAGCTTCCCGTTGCAAATAGCGATAGACCTTTTTCTGCTGTGTACTCGCAGGCTTATTAAATTCCCACCCCTTTGGTCTACCTACAAGAACACCCCGAATTCGTTCAAGAATCCCACGTTCTCCCAAAGCCCTATACACTCTAAACACATAGTCCTCCGATGGAATCTCTTCCGATGTCTCGGTCATGAGAATAATATTTCTAAACTGCTCCAGGGAAGGAAGTGGGTTTCCGTGACGCAGTATGTCATCGATCGACTCGAGGCATCCACCCCACGTAATACCTTCAACAGAATGTTCCGCATTCCAAAACCACCCATCATTAGGCTCGTATACCCTCCGTTGGGTGAGAGTATGCGGATCGTTCCAATTCAAGCCGATGTCATTAAACATCGTGCTTGGCAATAATTCATGTTTCCCTCCTTCAAACATAGCATATTTGAGATAGCGAACTGTATATTCATCCATTGAAACCTGCATAGCAAATTGTGTGAAGATAGCACCACCGTAATATGAAGGCACACCATGTAACCACAAAAAATTCATAAAGTGAGTATTGTCACTAAAACCGAAAAAAGGCTTTGGATTCCGTATAAAGGGTTCTGGTGGTAATTTTTTTACATATGTAACTTGATCATCTCCGCCTATTGAAGAAACCACTGCCTTAATGGTAGAATCCTCAAAGGCTGCAATAAGGTCATATGCACGCTCTTCTGGAGACGCGCCTACTTTTGTAGTGGTGGAAAATTCGATCGGCTTAAGCCCAAATTGATTTTGAAGACGTTCAAGTCCGAGCTGGTAGACATGTGGCCAGGCTCCTGGTGCTCCAAAGGAAGGTGACAAGATAGCTACTCGATCACCTCTTTTTAACTTCTCAATGTGACGCGCAGGAAAGCTCATTAAGAGACAGTGGCGATCGCACCTAGCCCAAGCAGAATGTAGCCATCGACCGTTTTTAAAGAACCAATTTTTTGAAGTAATTCCTCTTTCGTGAATTCGACAGTAGAAACTTCTTCATGCTCTTCAAGATTTTTTGTATCCTCGGAAACACTTGCGATGTCTGCAAGAAAAATATAAATGTTAAACTTTACTAATCCAGACAGAGGCTCTGTTTTTGCTAGGAATTTCAAATTGGCCGTTGCCCCAGTCTCTTCTAATAGCTCTCTGGCTGCGGCAGCCTCGGGCGATTCTCCAGGATGTATTCCACCAGAGGGGAATTCATATACCTCCTCACTTGAACCAATTCGATTTTGTACCGTAAGTATATATTTGCCGTCTTTTGTTCGTGGAACAATGAGAACAGCATCACTCCCCATGTCAAGTAATATGCGTTTACCACGAGGCGTCTCGAATTCTGTAAGAGATAAGGCTCCAAGTTCATAGATAACCGCTGCTTGCTCAGTACTCATAGCTGTCTCGCTCGTAATTCGTTTGATTATTTCTTCCAAGTATACATTGTACTAAGTACACTGAGTACTTGGGTGAGTCAATAGGGGTTTCTGGAGCCACGCCATACAATTCTAAATTGGTACAAACACGAGTAGCATAGGGATATCGTTGTTGTGGCGTTTGACCTGAATTGTACTGCCGTTGAGTTCGATGAAGGATTCACTCTGCGAATTCCACTCAAACCATGAATTCGGAGCTGCTGGAAATGAAAAACCGGAGTTGCTGGCTAAATTAGCTTACCAAGACCAACAAAAACTGTTAGCCGAAAAACCGCAAAAAACCGCAAAACCCAAAACAGAACCGTCGCCCAAACCGTCAAGAGCCCCACGAAATCCGCGAAATCCGCGTCTAGTCGCTACCCGGAGCGCTGCACCGCCACCTACTCCTCTACGCGAACCCCTACCCGCACCCCGAACAGTAGTGCGGACGGTAACAGTACCCGCACCCATACCGCAAAGAACACCCGCGCCCCCACCAGCCCCCATACCCAAACCGTTAATATCCCCACCTTTAATTCCAACTCCAACAGAAGAAAAAATCGACCCGTTTGAGCGGTGGAACCAACTCGCTCAACTCGGACAAATTAGGGGAAATTTTGACCCTAACCGAATAGCGAATGCCGTGAGTGCAACACCAAGCACTCCAGCGACAACAAGTGCTACCGCCGCCGCTCTGACAAAGCCAGCTCCCACAACTGAATTCCTAACAGTCAATATCGGCAACCAAAAGTCGCAACCCTCATACGTTTCTTTCGAGCAAATCCCAGAAAAACTATATAGGGCTTGCTGGATAAGTGCAGAAAGGTTACACAGCCTGGTTATGTGATCGCGCGATCGAGAAAAGTGTGCAAGATAAACAGGTAAAATAGTACAAAACCTTTGCATCACCCAGTGCGCTCGTGTACAGAAAAGCTGAGCTTGCTCCCCCCTCACCCTCCGACTTTGAACTCCCCTCATGTGGAAAGTTGTCACCAGATAACCGTTGGGTAAAAATGGCCCAACTAATCCCGTGGGATGAATTTGAATCAGAATATGCTAAAAACTTCCCCACAGAAATGGGGGCACCCGCCAAATCGTTTAGGATGGCATTGGGGGCATTAATCATCAAAGAAAAACTGGGAGTTAGCGATAGGGAAACAGTAGAACAGATCAGGGAAAACCCCTATCTACAATACTTTATTGGTCAATCAAGCTACAGTAACGAACTCCCCTTTGACCCATCTCTATTAGTTCATTTTAGGCAAAGAATTAGTCCGAACCTAATTAATAAAGTTAACGAACGAATGGTTGAAAAAATTCGCTCCATCACCCCAGCTAAACCAGAAAAAAAAAAGGATTCGGACGCCAAAAATGAGTCACCCAATCGCGGAAAATTAATCCTAGATGCTACCTGTGCCCCAGCCGACATTACCTATCCGACCGACTTAGGACTATTAAACAAAGCCAGAGTTCATACCGAAAAAATTATAGATATCCTGTATAAACAGATCAAAGATCAAACCAGTAAAAAACCCAGAACCTACCGTAATCTCGCCCGAAAAGATTACTTATTAATAGCAAAACAAAGAAGACCATCCCGCAACAAAAAAAGACAGGCAATTAAAAAACAACTTCAATATATCAAAAGAAACCTCGCTCATATTGAACAGCTAATCGAGTCAGGTGCGACCCTCGAACGCCTGAGCAAAAAGCAATATAAAACCTTGCTAGTCCTCACAGAGGTCTATCGCCAACAGCAATGGTTATTTGATAACAATAAACAGAGCATTGAGGATAGAATAGTAAGTTTAAGCCAACCCCATATCCGTCCCATAGTCAGAGGAAAAGCCGGAAAAAGCGTAGAGTTTGGAGCCAAACTATCAGCCAGTTGTTTTGAAGGATATGTATTTTTAAACCGAATGAGCTGGGATAATTTCAACGAATCAGGGGACTTAAAAGCACAAGTAGAAGCTTATCATAGGTTCACAGGATATTATCCAGAGTCCGTTCATGCAGATCGCATTTACCGAAATCGGGAAAACCGAGCGTGGTGTCATGAAAAAGGCATTAGAATTAGTGGACCTCATGACGGAAGACCTCCAGCAAATGTGAGTAAATCAAAAAAGAGGCAAGCGTTGGAAGATGAGAGGATTAGAAATGCAATTGAGGGCAAGTTCGGACAAGGCAAACGAAGATTCGGCCTGAATAGAGTGATGGCTAAACTTGATAATACATCTAGTACAGTTATTGCAATTACTTTTTTGGTAATGAATCTTTCTACCTGGTGGCGCCGGGTTTTTTGTGTGTTTTTATATCTATTTAGAAAAAGAACACCTGTTTTTTGGTTGGAGATAATCCCCAATTATTATTGGGGTAACTCGATACAGAAAAACTTATCTTTAACCGAGCTTGAATATATCGATCGCACCTGTTCTTGGCTGGCGATCGATTATTCAGCAAGCCCTATATAGCCACCCAAATAACGCCAGCGGGGAAAGGCTACACCCGGAGTTTCCTTATGGAGAGGACAGCCTCGAAACCACCGACAACTCCCAAAACCCCACTAACCAATTAACTCCGGCTTCCTTTTCCCCCCAAACAAGTTCCGATTCTACTGATAACTCAATCGAGACTGCGGCTCGACTGAGCGCGAGCCGAACGTCCTTGCCCGCCGATACAGAATTTCAAACCCTTTCCCCTGAAGCTGCTCCAGAGGCTTCTGCCTTAACAAACTCCCCAACCCTAGAACAAGTAAACTCCCCAGGGGCAAAAGGCATTCTCAACCGCACGCCCCAAAGTTCTTCAACCTCCCAAACAGCTCAGGTTCCCCTTGGAACCACAGCCAACGGCATAGTTTCGGTTCCCCTGTTGTGGGATGAAGGCTCAGGCAAACAGCTTTACGACAAATTTGCCGTCACCCTCACAGACAACGTAACGGCAACTGACGGCTCTATTGCTTTTTCTGCGGGCACGGTTGTCATTGCCAAAGCCAGCACCGTCAGCAAGACCAATCGCATGGTACAAGCTACTGCTGTGGCGCTCGTCTACTCTGATAGAAACGGTCAGATTAAACAGCAGCCCATTCCAGAAGGCGCAATTTTGATTGCAGGAGAGGGCGGACAGCCGCTGATTGCTTCAGGCTACTTCGACCCAGGTTCAGATATTGCCGGACAGGATATCCTCACCGCAGTGCTGTCGGGAGTTGGACGAGTCGGTCAAGTGTTCGCAGAGCCTAAAGTCAGGAGCTCTAGCAATATTAGCGGTAGGTTTGGGAGCCGTACAACCACCGTTGAAAGTCGAGACCCCCAAATTTGGTCAGCCGTCCTCGATGGCTTCTTCAGCCCCCTAGCAAAACGGATGGAAAGCCGCTCAGATAGAGCAACTGAAGAACTTTTAAACCGCCCTAATGTAGCTGTGATTAACAAGGGAACCCCGGTTTCTATTACTGTTAACAGCTTTCTCAACATTTACCGATAACCAAACCGTCGGTAAACGGTTAAGTCGCCCCAACGCGACTGCGGCGATTAGTAAAGGAAATCCCCGTTTCTACTGTCAACAATTTTCTCCACATCAACGAATAACTGCCATGACGAATCGCATCCAATCCCCAAGAATGCTTTCCCTCGGAGGGCTTTTGTTCACAGCAGTGTTCGCTGCTGCGAGCTACCCCGACTGTGCTTTTGCTCAATCAAGAGTAACAGGCTATCAAACTGTGGGTCGAGATATTGCCGTCAATAGTGCTCACGATATTTTAGTCTATCCCGGTCGCGCGAGTGCGATCGACTTCAGCTCAACCGATGAAGCTCTCGCCTACGTTTTAATTGCCGACCCCTCAAAAATAGTTTTCAGCACCGATGCACAGTTGGCAAGCGGCCAAGCCAAAACTGTTTTTTTGCGTCCCATTCAAGCGCTCAATTTTCCGGGAGCTACCACAGCTACCATCACTAACCTTTCAATCAAAACTGTAGATTCAAAAGGGAAACAGCGACTTTACAACTTCAACATCGTTCCTACCAACAAAGAACCAGAACACTTAGGAATTCGCATCGCTCCCGTCACGCCAAGAATGGAGCCGACTGTGAACGTTGATAGAGGTCGCGCACCCTCTGCATCAGATGTTGAAAAAGGATTGCTAATTGCCATTCAAAGAGGCTACACAGCAGCCAACGACCCAGTAGTCTACAGCGTGCGACAATTTTTAGCTCTGGTAAGAAATCAGAATCTATCGGCGGCCGATGCTGCTGCACGAGCCGGAGTAGACTTGTCTGTGATTGTCGAACTAGCCAAAATAGTTTTTGAAGAACCAAACTAGCGCTCACACAAACCTACTCATATCTAACTCATGTTAGACAGAGTTAGGCAAGTGCATTCGTTCCGGGGTCAAGCACAGAGCGGGATAAACGGCGAGCCATCAATTTAAAATCTCAAATCTCAAATTGTTCCAATTACCCATTACCCATTACCAGTCAAGAGCGGTTTTAAGCACACAACTTGGGTTAGTTGAGATGCCAATCATCTCCTTAATACTGCCCGCGCTGAGTCAGGTGGGAACCAGTTGTTTTCCTAACCGCTCGCTCTGAGAATTTATGGCTTTTGACTGATTCAGATTCGTTTGAGGCTGCGCTACTAATAGGGATTAGTCAAGGAGCATAACGAGAGTGAGAGGGGATGGTAACCCAGAAGAGGAGAACTATTCTACGGATGGTGTTGCTCCCCTCTGAAGAAGAACGTTTTTTTCCTCATTCCCACTCCCTTTTTTTAATCAATGTTCCGCCCAAAAAGCTCAGTTCAAAAAAAGTCTGCCCTCCCGCTGCGCGTTGTGCTTACAGTCCCCAACGCTCTTCTAATTTCAACCTTACTATGTCTGACGGGATGGCTTTCTTTTCAAACAGGGCGGCAGACAATGAATGACGTAGTTGCACACCTATTGGGAGAAGCAACGAGCCGTATCTCTGACCGCCTTGACAACTACTTAACAGAAGGGGTTGGGAAAGGAGAAGGGACTTACAATCAAATTCCAACTGGTTCGGTAAACCAACTTTCCCCAAGTCAAACAGCCGGAGTCACAATCAAACAAAATGGGGAAAAAAATGGGTCAAACTCTTCAAAAACAATATTGCCTCAACAAAAAACAAATCCTGCTTTTCCCACCCCAACCTCAACATTCAACTTGCACGATTTCCTCATTAGCCCTAACTGTCAAGCCTTTATCTTAGACCGTTCGGGACGTTTAGTGGCTCGGAACGAGGTAACTGAACCAAAACCGTCTATTTCTGTTGACGGACTGCAGCGAGAAAGCACCCAAGCTCTGCAACAAAAAGTAATCCAGCTTTCAACAGAGTATTTGCTTAAACATTATGGCAGCCTCGCTGCTATTAACAGCAGCCAAAATCTTAACTTTACTGCCAGCAACTCACTATACTTGCTGCAAGTCAGACCTTTTAAAAACTCGAATGGCTTAAATTGGCTGATTGTGGCAGTTGTACCCGAAACCGACTTCACCCAAAAAGTTCAGGCCAACACCCGCAACACTATTTTGCTCGTGCTACTGGCTTTGGTTCTTTCTATCTGCCTTTTGCTGTCCATTTCCCTAAGAATAGAACAGCGGCTGCTGCGGTTAATTTCGGCAACAGAGGCGATAGCTGGTGGCGACTTCGACTCAACAGTTTTAGGTAGCGGTATTGCCGAACTCGAAGCCCTAGCCTGTGCTTTCTTGCGCATGAATTGCCAGTTAAAAGCATCTCGCCAGCGGTTAGAAGAATATTCTGGCGATTTAAAGCGGCAAGTTGCACAGAAAACTATTGAACTAAAACAAGCTAAAATTGCCGCCGAAAGTGCCAATCGCGCTAAAAGTACCTTTCTGGCCAATATGAGCCACGAATTGAGAACGCCTCTGAATGCGATTATCGGCTTTGCCCACCTCCTTGTGAACTCTAAAAAAACTGCACCGGAACAGCAGTCGAGTTTAGATATTATCAATCGCAGTGGCGAGCATTTGTTGAAACTAATCAACGATATTTTGTCGCTGTCTAAGATTGAAGCTGGTCAAATTACCCTCGAATCAAATGCTTTTGACCTTTACAGTTTGCTCTCGGACATAGAACGGATGTTCCAACTCAAAGCTCAGTCGTCGGGATTGCAACTTGTTTTTGAACTCCGGAAAGATGTACCGCAATACGTCCGAACTGATGAAAGCAAGCTGCGCCAAGTTTTGATTAATCTGTTGGGTAATGCTGTTAAATTTACTGAGGTGGGTAGGGTGAAGCTGACTGTAAAATGCCTTCAGCCTAGAGCCAAAAAACCGCTATCCAAGTTCTTTCTTCTGTTTTCTGTGAAGGATACAGGTCCTGGTATTGCCCCTGAAGAGATTAGCCGTTTGTTCAAGCCGTTCGTGCAAACTGAAACTGGTAGGAAATCGCAAACGGGAACGGGCTTGGGATTGCCAATCAGTAGCTCTTTCGTCAAGCTGATGGGTGGCGAGATTAAGGTCAAAAGTTCTGTGGGGAAAGGTACGGTTTTTAGTTTTCACATTAAAGTCAGTCATGCAACTGAGAGCGAAATTTATGACAGACTGCCACAAAAACGAGTGAAGGGGTTGGCATCCAACCAACAAATATATCGCATTCTGGTAGCGGACGATGAGTCGGCAAATCGGTTGCTGCTAACTCAGATATTGAAGTCGGCTGGTTTTGTTGTGTGGTTCGCGGATAACGGAATTGAGGCGGTTAAGTTGTGGCGAAAGTACAAGCCGCATTTAATTTGGATGGATTTGAGGATGCCTGCTCTAGACGGCTTTCAAGCTGCTCAAAAAATTAGAACTCTGCCTAACGGTTCTAACACTAAAATTATTGCTTTGAGCGCTAATGCTTTTGTTAAAACCCAGGAACTCGCTTTGTCGAACGGCTTCGATGACTTTGTTGCCAAACCGTTCCGAGAAACAGTAATTTTTGAGAAGATGGCGCTTCATTTGGGTGTTCGCTATATCTATGAAGAGGAGTCGCCGAGGAAGTCAGAACAGGATGAGCCTGTTATGCAACTGACTCCTGAGTCGCTATCTGTGTTGCCGAGGGAGTCGATTAAGAAGCTTTATAAAGCCGCCGCTTGTGGAGACGAGCAAGCGGTAAGGCAGTTAATTGAGCGAATTCCTCGCTCCCAGAAACAAATTGCTGGGGCTTTGACCAAGTTAGTGGAAAATATGAGTTTAGATATTATCAGCGATTTGACTCAGAATTGCATTTCGGTCGATTGTACTATCGCAAAATCCCAAGACTGCGATCAAAGTTAACTCGGTTTTTAGATTCGTACCTCATATATCAATATATGAAGTTCAACCTTAGTCTATCGCCACATCCCAAGACTATTCTCAAAGTTAACTCTGTTTTGAGAATCGTAGCTCAGATATCGATATATGACGTTCACCGAGTGCATTTCGGTAGATTAGGCGAGCTCACCATCCCAAGATTGCGATCAAAGTTAACTCTGTGTTTACAACCCGTACCTCAGATATCGATATATGACGTTCGGCAGATTGTACGATCGCCAAATCCCAAGACTGCGATCAAAATCAACTCTGCGGTGAGAGTCTGTACCTCAGATATCGATATATGACCTTCGGCAGATTGTACGATCGCCAAATCCCAAGACTGCGATCGAAGTTAACTCGGTTTTTAGAGTTCGTACCTCAGATATTGATATGTGACGTTCGGTAGATCGCAAAGCATTAGGACGATTTTGTTCAGAGCAGCACGATTTGACAGAGCAATGCCGAGCAGAGGTACAGCCGATAATCTGCTAACAACTCACGCTCACTTGATTGTTTACTGCTACACAAATACTAGACAAGTCTCGACATTTGCTTCTTACTTCATCGGGAGCATGGGAGCGGTTATCCCTCAG